>NZ_JBDPNU010000039.1:0-91665 GCF_050468105.1 Fictibacillus sp. NRS-1165 | reverse complement strand
AAATCGCTAGGTCAGTCTAAAACGGTGGTTTTCTGTCAAAAGAACAGATATTTTTTAATTTGCTTGCTGTTTTTTAACGATTCATAGATTAAAATAAAATCTTCATATAAGCTTTGTCGAAAGTTTCCTTGACTAAGTTATAAAAAGGGTATGCAACACGCATTTGGTGTGTGGTATACTTTTTTGGGTTGAAAACGAACGGCTAGAAATAAAGGCTATGTAATCTGCTTTTTACATAGAATTGGAGGAAAGAATGAAAAAGGAAAATCACGCGGAAAGTGACATGCGCATACTTCCTTTCATGCAGGATGGAGAATATTACTTTCAACGGGGGATAAAAGCTTACCAGAAAAAGGATTTAGATAAAGCAAAAAAATTATTTGAACGAGCTGTATATTTGCAGCCCGAAGAACCGGCCTTTTATTGCCAGCTCGCATCCACATTAGCCGAGCTGGGTGAATATGATAAATCGAACCTGTATTTAGAGCAGGTGCTGGAATCCATGGGACAGGATATTAGTGAGTGTTACTTTTTTATGGCGAATAACTATGCGCATTTGGGCATGTTTTCAGAAGCGGAGACGTACGCATCACTCTATATGAAGAAAGATCCTGACGGTGAATTCGTAGACGATGCCTTGGAACTGCTGGATCTCATTCATTTTGAGAACGGAAGTGAACCGTTAACAGAGGAAGAGGAATTGATCATCGGCCATGAGGAGGCCCGCCACAGCATTGAAAAAGGCGAGTTGAAAGAAGCAAAAAAACAGCTGGCAGAACTCATCATCAAGCATCCAACGTTTTGGGCTGCTTATAATAATCTTGCTCTGACCCATTTTTATTTGAATGAGTATGAAGAAGCGTTGAATGTACTGACTTCGATCCTGGAGAAAAATCCGGGCAATTTGAACGCACTTTGCAATCTTGCTATTTTTTATGAACAATTAGGCAAAAAAGAAGAAGCAGCTCAACTGGTTGAGGGAATGAAAAAGGTTTACCCGATTCATCCTGACCACCGCTATAAGCTCGGCAGCACGTTCGGCATCTTTAATGAGCATGCCTGGGCAAACCGCTGGCTGGCATCCATCAACAAGCATTATTATTACAGCGATCCTGCCTATCTTCATCTACTGGCTGTCTCATTCCATGCGCTTGGCCGTACCGAACGTGCGATCAACTGCTGGTTGAAAGCCCAGGAACTCGACCCGAAAAGCCAGGTTGCTGCTTATTATCTTGAAAAATCTCAGAATGGGGAGCTTGCTGTTACGGGTGCTGATTATCAATACAGAGTACCTTCCTTCGTTAAGCAGGAG
Source organism: Fictibacillus sp. NRS-1165 (assembly GCF_050468105.1). Lineage (NCBI taxonomy): Bacteria > Bacillati > Bacillota > Bacilli > Caryophanales > Fictibacillaceae > Fictibacillus > Fictibacillus sp. NRS-1165. Next base: position 90,353 of record NZ_JBDPNU010000039.1, on the reverse strand, counting down.
AATGTCCAAAAAAGAGATTTTATGCAGCGCTTCAACAATGTGGCACGCGAACTGCAAAAAAACAAATTGGTGCATTTAACCTTATTGCGTGGGAATAATAGCGAAGAAAACATTGAAATGCTTCAGGAATTTTGCACGAGGCAGGATGAGCATACCGTCCTTAAAGAAGTAGCCGCCAGTCTTTTAGTAGAGATGATGCCGGGGACAAAGGTTACAATACAAGGTGAAGATGGAGAGCAGATCATAGAGACTGTCTCTGCAAGTGTGGCAAGGGGGCTTAGTATCCTTGCCATCCTGAAGGAAAACGGAGTTTCCATCGACGATGATGTGACGTTCCTATGGCTGGAAACGATGATATTGGCTCGTTCTGACAGCTCTCTGCTCAGAAATGATCAAGCGATTGCCGCAGCTATTGATTATGTTTCCAAAAAGAGAAAAGACGGTGCAACTCAGCGCCAGATTGCTGAACGGTACGGAATAACGGTTTCGATGCTTTCCTCACGGATTCAATTTATCAAAAGAGGCCTTGAACGCGTAGATTGAGCAAATCGATGGACGAAAACGACTTTGGCCGATACCATGTAAATACAATCTAAAGATTTGCAGACAGATGTTCTGGGGAAGGATCAAAGGAGTGGATCAGGATGAGTGAAGAAAAAATTTATGACGTGATTATCATCGGTGCAGGTCCTGCGGGCATGACTGCCGCTGTCTATACGTCAAGGGCGAACCTCAGCACATTGATGCTTGAGCGCGGGATCCCCGGCGGGCAGATGGCCAATACGGAAGACGTGGAGAACTATCCTGGTTTTGAAACGATCTTAGGGCCTGAGCTGTCCAATAAAATGTTTGAGCACGCAAAAAAATTCGGTGCCGAATATGCTTATGGTGATGTGAAAGAGATCATCGACGGCGAGGAATACAAAACCGTTGTATCCGGCAGCAAAGAATTTAAGGCAAGATCCATTATTATCGGTACCGGGGCGGAATATAAAAAGCTCGGTGTTCCAGGAGAAAAAGAACTTGGCGGACGCGGCGTCTCATACTGTGCCGTTTGTGACGGAGCGTTCTTTAAGAATAAAGAGCTTGTCGTCATCGGCGGCGGAGACTCTGCTGTAGAGGAAGGCGTTTACCTTACTCGTTTTGCCAGCAAGGTAACCATCGTGCATCGCCGTGATAAATTGCGTGCCCAGCAAATTCTTCAGCAGCGCGCTTTTGATAATGAGAAAGTAGATTTCTTATGGAACCATACCGTGAAAGAAATACATGGTGAAAACAATAAAGTAAATAAGCTAACGCTTGTGAGTACGGAGACAGGTGAAGAGCGGGAGTTTTCAGCAGATGGTGTCTTCATCTATGTAGGCATGCTTCCGCTGAACGGCGCTTTTGTGAACTTGGGGATAACAAACGAAGCGGGTTATGTTGAAACGAACGAGCTGATGGAAACACGCATCCCTGGCATTTTTGCTGCAGGTGATGTAAGGGAAAAAACGCTTCGCCAAATCGTTACAGCGACCGGTGACGGAAGTATTGCAGCCCAATCGGCACAGCATTTTGTCGAAGAATTAAAAGAGAGAATGAAAGCGTAAAAACGTAATTCTGATTTAATCAGACTGTAACAGTGGTGAAATAAAAATGGGGTACTATTTATAATAAGAAATTGACCCCCTTTTTATAAATTGCAAGACTTTTGGCGCGGAATGCTTCCGCGCCCTTTTTTGTGGAATACTAGTTCCATCCCTTAAAATGGAGATGCGTGTTCATTGTGAGGGGTGGCATTTTTTAGTATACTAAAGTTAATGTAACAGGTTATTGAGGTGAACATTGTGCAAAGAGTAACAAACTGTGTTTTGGTTAAAGAAAACGAAGTGCTTCTCTTGCAGAAACCGAGAAGAGGCTGGTGGGTTGCACCTGGCGGAAAAATGGAGTCAGAAGAGTCGATCCGAGATTCTGTCATTCGGGAATACCGTGAAGAAACAGGAATCTATATCAAAAACCCTCAGCTTAAGGGTGTATTTAACTTTATCATCAAAGAAAAAGAAAAGATTATCTCTGAATGGATGATGTTCACCTTTTTGGCAACCGAAGCTGAAGGAGAGGCGCTTGCCGAGTCCGATGAAGGAAAACTAGCCTGGAAACCAGCATCTGAAATCCGTTCATTGCCAATGGCGCCGGGAGATCATCATATTTTGGATTATGTTCTCACCGGGACGGGAATGATTTTTGGCACGTTTACTTACACACCGGATTTTGAATTGCTGTCCTATCGGCTTGATCCGGCGTAATCACAGGCAGGGTCAAACACAAACAATACATCAACGAATTTATAGAATAAGAGGGGGGAACGGTTATGGAACAGCAGGACGTTCAAATGGTGATTATAACAGGGATGTCAGGGGCAGGTAAAACAGTAGCGATGCAGAGTTTTGAAGACCTGGGCTTCTTTTGTGTTGATAATCTTCCTCCCGCACTATTGCCTAAGTTTGTGGAGCTTATGGAAGAGTCGGACGGAAAACTGAATAAAGTAGCACTCGTTATGGACTTAAGGGGACGCGAGTTCTTTGACCAGCTGTTTACAACGCTTGATCAGCTGCCTGTCCACTCTCATATTCAGCCGCAGATTATCTACCTTGAAAGCAAGGATGCCACACTTGTCCGCCGATATAAAGAAACGAGACGGTCGCACCCTCTTGCGAAAAGCGGTAATCCGCTTCAGGGAATCATGCAGGAACGCGAAATGCTGGAGGAATTAAAAGGCCGTGCCCAACAAGTCATCGATACAACGGACCTTAAACCGATACAGCTCCGCGAAAAGATAATTGAGCGATTTTCTTCCGAGAAGGCCCACCCTTTTACCGTAAACGTGATGTCGTTCGGGTTCAAATATGGAATGCCGATCGATGCCGATCTCGTATTCGATGTGCGGTTTTTACCGAACCCTCATTACATTGACCACATGCGGCCAAGGACTGGACTGGAACCGGATATTTCAGAATATGTATTGCGGTGGCCTGAAACTAAAACTTTTCTTGAAAAGCTTATCGACTTGCTGAATTTTATGATTCCTCAATATAAGCGGGAAGGAAAGAGCCAGCTGATTATTGGCATCGGCTGCACAGGCGGCAAACACCGTTCGGTTGCTCTGGCAGAATATATAAAGAATGCTCTGTCCAAAGAATTTGTAACATTGAGCAGCCACCGGGACATGGGAAAGGATAAGTCTTAAATGAAACCAATATCAAAAATAGTCGTTCTGGGAGGAGGCACCGGGCTTTCCGTTCTTCTCAGGGGATTAAAGAGCTTTCCTGTAGACATTACGGCGATCGTAACTGTTGCCGATGATGGGGGGAGCTCCGGCCGCCTCCGAAAAGATTACGACATGCCTCCTCCAGGAGACGTGCGCAACGTCCTTGCCGCACTCTCAGAGGTAGAACCTCTAGTGGAACGGCTTTTTCAGCATCGTTTTACGACCGGTGACGGCATTACCGGGCATTCCCTTGGAAATTTGCTTCTGGCTGCCATGCATGACATCACCGGAGATTTTGTCATGGGGATCAGGGAACTGAGCAAGGTGCTGAATGTTCGCGGGCAAGTGCTGCCGGCGGCTAATAAAAGCGTCATTTTAAACGCAGAATATGAAGATGGTTCTTTTATTACGGGAGAGTCGAAAATCCCTCTTCGCAATAAAAGGATCAAGCGTGTGTTTCTTACGCCTGACCATATTGAGCCTTTAAAGGCGAGTGTTGATGCGATTAATGACGCGGATCTGATTGTCATCGGACCCGGAAGCCTCTATACGAGCATTCTCCCCAATTTGCTGGTTGGCGGTATTCGGGACGCCGTTCTTAAGTCAACGGTGCCTAGAGTATATGTTTGTAACGCTATGACTCAAAAAGGAGAAACCAACCACTTCTCAGCCAGTGACCATGTACAGGCGCTGATTGATCACGTCGGGGATAAAATCGTTGACGTCGTCATTGTTAACAATGAAATCATTCCGGAAGAATTTTTAGAACTTTACCGGGAAGAGGGAGCCGAGCAGGTTACCTGGGATATGGACCGTTTAAAATCTTTTGGTTTTGACATCATTAGTGATAATATAATTCAATATGGCACTTTAGTGCGCCATGATGCGAAACGTGTATCTGAATTGCTTCTTTCTCTTCTTGAAAAGAAGTAATCTTTTCAGAATTGAAGGCTGTTGACCAGCTGTCTAACCCTCACGTTGCCAAAGTGGATAGAAGAGGGGTGAAAAAGGTGTCTTTTGCGGCAGAAACAAAGAAAGAACTGACCAAACTGGATATGAAAGATTGCTGTGCCAAGGCAGAACTGGCAGCACTGATCCGAATGAATGGATCGATCTCTTTTTCGAACCGTCAGATCGTGCTGGATATTCCAACAGAAAACGCTGCCATTGCCAGGCGGATCTATACATTGATTAAGAGAGTTTATTCCTTTCACGTGGAACTCCTGGTCCGGAAGAAAATGAGGCTGAAGAAGAACAACGTCTACATCGTCAGACTCACACAGGAAGCAAGAGCTCTGCTGGAGGATTTAAATATCATAGATGAAACCTTCACGTTCAACCGGGGGATTGCAGAAGAGATTCAAAAGAATTCCTGCTGCCGCCGATCATACATGAGAGGAGCGTTTTTGGCGGGCGGATCGATCAACCATCCCGAAACCAGCTACCATCTCGAGATTTTTTCAATGTATGAGGAGCATACAGCAGCCTTGTGCGAGCTGATGAACAGCTTTGATTTAAAAGCGAAAATGCTCGAACGCAAAAAAGGGTACATCATTTATTTGAAAGATGGGGAAAAGATATCTGAATTCCTGACGTTGATCGGGGCGCACAACGCTATGCTCTATTTTGAGGACGTCCGGATCTTAAAGGATATGAGGAACTCCGTTAACCGCCTTGTGAACTGTGAAACCGCCAATTTGAATAAAACGGTCGGCGCAGCCATGAGGCAGGTCGAGAATATCAAATTTATTGAAAATGAGGTTGGACTTGAAGTGCTTCCTGACAAGCTTCGCGAGATTGCAGAACTTCGAGTTGCCCATCAGGAAATTACACTAAAAGAACTCGGCGAGATGGTTTCATCAGGTCCCGTGAGTAAATCGGGTGTGAATCACAGGCTTCGGAAAATTGATGAAATCGCTAACAAAATCCGCCTAGGAAAACCCATTTCGAAATAACGAGTAAAAACTAAAATCTGTAAGGAGGAACAGCAATGATTGAAAAGAAGGTAACTGTTCAATTAAAAACCGGACTTCAAGCCCGTCCGGCTGCCTTATTTGTGCAGGAAGCGAACCGTTACAACTCTGAAGTATTTGTAGAAAAAGACGGAAAACGAGTCAACGCAAAAAGCATTATGGGAATCATGAGCCTGGCGATTGGATCTGGAGTGGATATTACCATCTCTGTAAGCGGAAATGATGAAGAAGAAGCGATCAAAGGCCTGGAAGCCTTCATAACAGAACAGAACTAGAGTTTTTTATGAAAATTAGAAAAGTAAAAGGGCAAAAGCTGATTCGATGGCACGTATTCGTTGATCGAAGGGCTTTTGCCTTTTTTATTGGTCATGGGTGTCCTATTTTAGTTAGCCGACACAGACGGCCATTTATGGGCAAAATAGGTGCAGTTCCAGCCAGGGTCATATGATGGAGGCTGTCTGCTGCGTAAAACAAGGCTCGGAAAAACCATTATCGTTTCGTCCGGGCAAACATCGCCAAAATAAAAATAAAGATGACAATGACTCCGATGGAAACGAGGACATTGTATAGGTTCATGTTCTTCTCCTCAAAATAAAAGCCGCTCGTCAAAAGATGAGCGGCTTTCTTGTTTTAAATCTTGAATTAAACGTTCTTAGGATCTTCAACGGAAGTGATGACACGGTCAACGAGTCCGTATTTTACAGCATCCTCTGCCAGCATGAAGTTATCGCGGTCAGTATCGCGTTCAATGATTTCTAAAGGCTGGCCTGTTTTTTCAGAAAGAATTTTGTTCAGCTGTTCGCGCATTTGAATGATACGGCGAGCATGGATTTCAATATCTGCTGCCTGTCCGCGTGTTCCGCCCAGAGGCTGGTGAATCATAACCTCAGAGTTTGGAAGAACGTAACGTTTACCTTTTTCACCGGCTGCAAGCAAGAATGCTCCCATGGACGCTGCCATACCGATACAGATCGTAGAAACGTTCGGCTTGATGAAATTCATGGTATCATAGATCGCCATACCGGCTGTAATGGATCCGCCAGGACTGTTTATGTAAAGGGAGATATCCTTTTCAGGGTCCTCGGCAGCAAGGAAGAGCAACTGAGCTACAATTGAGTTGGATACATTATCGTCAATTCCGCTTCCCAGCATGATAATACGGTCTTTTAACAGACGGGAGTAAATATCATATGCGCGTTCGCCACGGTTCGTTTGTTCAATTACTGTAGGAATTAAATTCATGAATAATCCTCCTTTTATGGTGTGTTTTTCATGTGTTACTGACATCATACAAAAAAGGTCAAACAAGGTCAAACGAAAAGCTTCTTTGATGATAATTCTATGTAGAGGCTTCACAATCCTTTATTTAACAATATGTTTAGACTATCATCATCATTCCCGCGTGACCGGGTTTTAAACGTGCAGCACGTCAAAAGTTTTATAGATAATGAGGATCAGCCATTTTTGATATTCATATAAGCGGTTTCGAGATTTCGGATCCGGCGGACAATCTCTGCGTTCTTATTTAAATGGTCATTGATGAGGGTCCCGACGATGGAACGGTAATAGGCGTTCATTGCGTGTGATTTTGTAAATACGTCTTTGTTCCGTTCGATGTATTGTTTGAAATTCTCCTCGAAAAAAGCAACTGAAAATTGTTCAGCCATGGTTGCAGCACTCCTTCATTTAACTGCTTATATCGTATCAGATTTCGGTGCCTGGCACCAAAACAGAAAATTTAATTATTAGTACCAGGCACCCAAGCCGTTGGCAAAAGGTGTCCAGTAATAAATTCTGACCCTTGTTTTGACAATTGGAAATTCTCGTGATATAGTTGTGCTGACCATAAACGTGTTATTACGACTGGATGTAAACAAAAGTTTTCTTTTAGTTTTTGTAGCATTGTCACATGGTTCCAATTTTTAAAGCGCTTTAATGCGCCGACAGGAGGATATACCCATGCAAAACGGGAAAGTAAAATGGTTCAACGCAGAAAAAGGATTCGGCTTCATCGAAGTTGAAGGTGGAGACGATGTATTCGTACACTTTTCTGCTATCCAATCTGAAGGTTTCAAATCTTTAGACGAAGGTCAAGAAGTATCTTTCGAAATCGTTGAAGGTGCTCGCGGACCTCAAGCAGCTAACGTTACTAAACTTTAATAGCGTGATAAAAGGGCCAGTGACGGCCCTTTTTTTTATTGTCCTTTTTTAGGCAGTGTGCCAGTGGGAGGTAACCCGCTGGAAGAAACTTTAATTCCATATCTCATCTTTTGGAGTGTTGCATTCTGTCATTCTATAGTATCATAGTTACAGGAGGGATTCGAATGGAACTGGGATTATTTCAACAACAGAATTTAAGCCTCGTCATGACTGCAGAGCTGCGCCAGGCCATTGCCATCCTGCAATATCCTTGCTATGAACTTTCTCAATTTTTACAAGAACAAGCGGTCGAGAACCCACTCATTGAGTTATCGGAATCACCAGCCTTTTTTAATAACGATAAAAAGAAAGCGCTTCAAAAAAATAAAACAAACCAGGATGGCGATGTCATCAGTATGATGCAGCCTGCCGTTGTTTCCATGCATGACCGCCTTCTTTTTCAAGCTCTATCTATACCTGCATCAGACGAGATCGGATCAATCATTCGCTTTCTGATCTTAAATATAGATCAAGCCGGTTACCTGGATATAACGGAAGAAGAGGTGAAGAAGCGATTCGGCATCAGTTCCGGAACATTTGAGAAAGCCGTTGATTCGCTTCATCAGCTGGAGCCGGCAGGCATCGGAGCCCGGAACCTGAGAGAATGCCTGCTTCTTCAATTAAAATCTCTAGGAATGGAAGAAGATCTTGCTTACCGGATCGCCGACAACCATCTTGATCAGCTCGCAGCCCGAAAGCTGAAACAGATTGCTGCAGATCTAGGGACAACGGTTCAGGCTGTAGAGCAAGCGGCTGACTTTATCCAGACGCTCGATCCGAAGCCAGGACGGAAATTATCCAGCCATAGTCAATTAGGCTATTTGTACCCGGATCTCTCAGTAATCGAAGACAACGGAACGTATAAGCTTGCCATCAATGACCACTTCACACCGAAAGTGCAGTTAAATGAAAGCTATGCTCATCTCTTAAAGTCAAAGTCCAGCGGGGCGGCGCAATATTTGCAGGAACATTATCAAAAGCTCCAATGGCTGCAGAAGAGCCTTGAACAGAGAAAAAATACCCTTATCATGATTGCCAAGGAAATTGTTTCGGCTCAGCAAAACTTTTTAAAAAGGGGTCCTGAACACCTCGTTCCCATGACATTAAGGGAAGTAGCAGACCGGATCGGCATGCATGAATCAACCGTCAGCCGGGCGGTTAAAAACAAAGTGATTCAAACACCAAGGGGAGCGTTTGAACTAAAGGCGTTTTTTACGGCAAAGATCGAAACAGTAAGCGGTGAAAATGCCTCTTCCCAGACCGCTAAACTCGCGATCAAAAAAGTAATTGAAGAAGAAGATAAATCAAGGCCTTTATCGGATCAAGCGATCTCTGAAATATTGGCCAGTAAAAAAGGGCTCAGCATTTCACGGCGTACGGTGGCCAAGTACAGGGAGGAGCTGAACATCGCTTCCTCTTCCAAAAGAAAAAGATACTCCTGAAAAAAGCCCTGTTTAAATGGGCTTTTTTTATTTAAAATAAGAATGGAATAAAAATTTTTTGAATGGGGTACAACTAAATGAGTCCACTTTCGATCACATTTTATACAAAATATCATTGTCCTCTGTGCGACAAAGCACATAAGATATTACAGGAGCTTCAAGAGGAAATCCCGATGGAGATCCACAAGGTCGATATTTACGGATCAGATGAACTCATCGAAAAATATGGGCTGATGATCCCGGTGATTGCAGCAGGGGATGAAGAGATTCAGTACGGGCAGATTCATAAGGAATCATTAAGAAAGCGTTTACTAACAATTAATAAGTAATTTTTGTTGAAATGTTGTCACAGGATTGTTAGAATGAATGAGACTTAAACAAAGGTCATTTTTTTATAGATTCGTTGGGACGTAAAATGGCTATCCGGGACGATAAATGTCCCGTTGATTGTTGGACTCCTCTTAATGTTCTGCCGTACACAAGATAGGGGAATGCATGATGGACGATTTAATAGAAATACAGAAGAAGCTTTTGCCGGATCTTCTGGAGGTAATGAGAAAACGATACAGCATTTTAAAAATTGTTCGCTTTCATGAACCCATCGGCAGACGAAGCCTTGCAGCCAACCTTAACATGACGGAAAGGGTTCTCCGTGCTGAGGTCAGTTTTTTGAAAGAACAGGGTTTGCTCTCCATCCTGCCGGGTGGTATGTCGCTGACGCCTGACGGTTTAAGTGTTCTAGAGAGACTCGAAGTTCTAATGAATGAACTGTCCGGACTTCGTGTTTTAGAAATGAAGTTGAGGGAAAACTTAAACCTGTCTGAAGTGATCATCGTTCCTGGCGACAGTGATGAAGATCCTTGGATTAAAAATGAAATGGGCAAGGCTGCAGTCATAAGGTTGAAACAGGAGTTAAACGGTAATAATGTCATTGCAGTGACAGGCGGCACAACCATTGCTGCTGTCGCGGAAATGATGACTCCTGGAAACAAAGATCAGGACCTTCTGTTCGTCCCAGCCAGAGGCGGTCTTGGCGAAAAGGTAGAAAATCAGGCAAACACCATCTGTTCTACCATGGCAGTAAAAGCAAGAGGTGAGTATCGCCTGCTTCATTTACCCGATCAGCTGAGCAAAGAGACTTATCTTTCACTCATGGAGGAACCCGGGGTAAAAGAAGTCATGGAGCTGATACACTCAGCAAGTATAGTCATCCATGGAATTGGCGATGCTAAAACAATGGCTAACCGGAGAAATTCTTCTGTGGCTGTTCTGGAAAAATTGGAACATGAAAAGGCAGTAGCTGAGGCTTTCGGCTATTACTTCAACCACCAGGGAGAAGTCGTACATCGTGTTCGAACGATAGGTCTTCAATTGAATGACCTGAAACATAGTGATTTTATCATGGCTGTTGCAGGAGGTTCCTCGAAAGCGGAAGCCATCGCAGCATTCATGAAGCATGGCCCTAAAAAGGTGCTGATCACCGATGAAGGAGCGGCACGCAAGCTGCTTGCAGGCTCGTGAAAGACTATGTAACTTGTTGTGTGACTAAAGGGTTATCCCTTTAACTATAATTTTCTTTCTAATTATAAGGAGGTCATTTTAAATGGCAACTAAAGTTGGTATTAATGGATTTGGTCGTATCGGCCGTAACGTATTTCGTGCAGCGCTTAACAACCCTAACGTAGAAGTGGTAGCTGTTAATGATTTAACAGATGCAAACATGCTTGCATTCCTATTGAAGCATGACACTGTACACGGAAAGCTTGATGCGACTGTTGAAGTTGGTGAAAACTCGCTGATCGTAAACGGCAAAGAAATCAAAGTTTTGGCTGAGCGCGACCCAGCTCAATTGGGATGGGGAGACCTTGGCGTGGAAGTAGTTGTTGAATCTACTGGACGTTTCACAAAACGTGCAGACGCTGCTAAACACTTGGAAGCCGGCGCTAAAAAAGTAATCATCTCTGCTCCTGCAAATGACGAAGATATCACTGTAGTAATGGGTGTTAACGAAGACAAATACGATGCTGGAAGCCACCATGTCATTTCTAACGCTTCTTGTACGACAAACTGTCTAGCTCCTTTCGCGAAAGTACTAAACGAAAAATTTGGAATCAAACGCGGTATGATGACAACTGTTCACTCTTACACAAATGATCAGCAGATCCTTGATCTTCCGCACAAAGACTACCGTCGTGCACGTGCAGCTGCAGAAAACATCATTCCTACAACGACTGGTGCTGCAAAAGCTGTTTCTCTAGTGCTTCCTGAACTTAAAGGAAAACTAAACGGTATGGCAATGCGTGTTCCAACTCCAAACGTATCCTTAGTTGACCTTGTTGCTGAACTTGACAAAGAAGTTTCTGCTGAAGAAATTAACGCAGCATTGAAAGAAGCAGCTGAAGGCCCATTAAAAGGCATTCTTGGATACAGCGACGAGCCGCTTGTATCTACTGACTATAACGGCAACACAAACTCTTCTACAGTTGACGGCCTTTCTACAATGGTTATGGAAGGCAACATGGTTAAAGTCATCTCTTGGTACGACAACGAAACTGGATACTCCAGCCGTGTTGTAGACCTTATTGACTTTATTGCTAAAAAAGGACTTTAATAATAGAGAGAAATAAAAGTAGAGGGGAAGGGTTGAAAGATGCCCTTACCCTCTTTCCCTTGTAAGGAATTTTACCCAAGGAAAAAACGCGCAGTTGATAAATTCCAAGAAGAAGTTCACCAAGGAATTTTTATCCCTAGAAATGGCATGCAGTTCAAAAATTCCAGCGGTGAAGTTGCCAGCAGTTAAAAATTCCAACGAAGTTAACCCGAACCAAAGGCTTACTGCTATAACTCTTAGAAAGTTTACACCTAGGAACTTCTCGTTTTCACCTGCGCATTTTAGGTTAAACTAGGGTGTGTAAAAGGGATTCTCTTCTTCTCTATTTAAGACTGTCAGGAGGTTATACTTATGAACAAGAAAACAGTTCGTGACATCGACGTTAATGGAAAAGTGGTATTCTGCCGCGTTGACTTTAATGTACCGATGGAAAATGGGGAAATTACCGACGATACTAGAATCCGTGCGGCACTCCCAACGATTCAATACTTAACAGAGCAAGGGGCCAAAGTGTTATTGGCCAGCCATCTTGGACGTCCGAAAGGCCAAGTCGTTGAAGAGCTTCGCTTGACCCCAGTGGCACAGCGCTTGAGCCATCTTCTTGGCAAAGAAGTGTTAAAAACCGATGAAGCATACGGCGAAGAAGTCAAGAAGGCATTGGCGAGCATCGATAACGGAGGCGTTATCCTTCTTGAGAACGTCCGCTTTTATCCTGGAGAAGAAAAAAATGATCCTGAATTAGCAAAGAAATTTGCAGAATTTGCTGATGTGTATGTGAATGATGCTTTCGGTGCAGCCCACCGTGCGCACGCATCCACGGAAGGCGTAGCAAAACATCTTCCGGCTGTTGCAGGTTTCTTAATGGAAAAAGAACTAGATGTGCTTGGAAAAGCTCTGTCTGATCCTGACCGTCCGTTTACTGCCATCATCGGCGGTGCGAAAGTTAAAGATAAAATTGATGTGATCAATAACCTGCTCGATAAAGTAGATAACCTGATCATCGGCGGAGGCCTTGGCTATACGTTCATCAAAGCGTTGGGCCATGATGTAGGTAAATCTCTTTTAGAAGAAGACAAAATTGAAACAGCAAAAGGATTCATGGAGAAAGCGAAGGAAAAAGGCGTTAACTTCCTTATCCCTGAAGACATTCTTGTAGCTGACGATTTTTCAAACGATGCCAACACGAAAGTGGTAAGCATTGATTCCATCCCTTCTGATTGGGAAGGTCTTGATATCGGAAAGAAAACGATTGAAAAGTACCAAAATACCATTAAGAATTCGAAGCTTGTAATATGGAACGGGCCAATGGGAGTCTTTGAAATTGAAGCCTTCTCCAAAGGAACCCGCTCTGTTGCAGAAGCCCTGGCAGAAGCTAAAGATACCTATAGTGTAATCGGAGGCGGAGATTCAGCAGCTGCAGTTGAGAAATTTGGCCTCGCAGATCAAATGAGCCACATCTCAACAGGCGGCGGTGCTTCTCTCGAATTCATGGAAGGAAAAGAACTTCCTGGTGTCACAGCATTAAATGACAAGTAATCCCGTTTGAAAAGAAATCGACGAAGAACTGTGCTATTGATCCGCGAGATTCCTTGAGTTTCGGAGCAACTGCACATTCTTAGGAAGGTGAAAAACATGCGAAAACCGATTATTGCAGGAAACTGGAAAATGAACAAAACACTTTCTGAAGCAAAATCTTTTGTTGAAGAAGTAAAAGGATCTATCCCTTCTTCTGATGCAGTAGATTCTGTTGTCTGCGCGCCAGCTTTATTCTTGGACGCACTTGTAAATGCCTCCAAGGGAACAGACCTTGGCATTGGTGCTCAAAACATGCACTTTGAAGACAATGGAGCGTTCACAGGCGAAATCAGCCCTGTTATGCTGAAAGACCTTGGTGTGGGCTATGTCGTTCTTGGACATTCCGAGCGCCGCGAGTACTTTGGTGAAACCGATGAGCTCGTTAACCAAAAGACCCATGCTGCTTTCAACCACGGGTTAACCCCGATCGTTTGTGTAGGTGAAACCCTTGAACAGCGTGAAGCAGACCAAACAAAAGACGTTGTAAAAACCCAAACGGAAAAAGGACTTCAAGGTCTTTCCGAAGAACAAGTTAAACGTACGGTCGTTGCTTACGAACCGGTTTGGGCGATCGGTACGGGCAAAACGGCTTCCTCTGAAGATGCCAACGAGGTTTGCGCCTACATCCGCAGCGTCATCGCTGAGCAGTTCTCACAAGAAGCGGCTGACCAAGTCCGCATTCAATACGGTGGAAGCGTTAAGCCAGGCAATATTAAAGAACTTATGGGCATGTCTGATATCGATGGTGCTCTTGTTGGAGGAGCAAGCCTTGAACCGCAATCGTTCCTTCAGCTTTTGGAAGGTGTAAACAATGCCTAAGAAACCTGTCGCACTGATTATTCTTGATGGTTTTGCCTGCCGCGGAGAAGAAAAAGGTAATGCCGTTGCACATGCGAAAAAGCCAAACTTTGACCGATATTGGGAGACCTATCCTCATAGCCATTTGACAGCATGCGGAGAAGCTGTAGGGCTTCCTCCTGGGCAGATGGGGAATTCTGAAGTCGGACATTTGAATATTGGTGCTGGCCGTATTGTTTACCAAAGCCTTACCCGTGTGAATCTTGCGATCAAGGAAGGGGATTTCTATGAAAATCCGACCTTTATCGAAGCGATGGATGAAGTGAAGAAGAAGGGAACAAACCTTCACATCTTCGGACTTCTTTCTGACGGCGGGATCCACAGCCACATCGACCATATTTTTGCATTGCTTGAAACGGCTAAAAAGCAAGGCGTAGAAAATGTTTACCTGCACGGCTTCTTGGACGGCAGGGATGTTCCTCCGCAATCGGCAAAAGGCTATATCGAGCAGACGTTGAAAAAAATGGACGAGCTGGGAATAGGACAGATTGCGACGTTGTCCGGACGCTATTACTCTATGGACCGTGACAAACGCTGGGATCGTGTAGAAAAATCCTACCGAGCCATGGTTTATGGCGAAGGCCCGGATTACACCGACCCGATCGAAGTGGTGGAAGACTCCTACAAGAATGAAATCTATGATGAATTTGTTCTTCCTTCTGTTTTGAAGAAGGAAGATGGTTCACCGGTTGCTACCATCCAAGACGGAGATGCAATTATCTTTTGTAACTTCCGGCCGGACCGCGCCATTCAGATTTCACAGGTCTTCACAAATGAAGATTTCCGAGGCTTTGATCGTGGAGATCAATTCCCGAAAGACATTCACTTTGTGTGCCTGACCAACTTCAGTGAGACGGTGCAGGGAGATGTCGCGTTCAAACCGACAAACCTTGATAACACGCTGGGGGAAGTTCTTTCACAGCAAAATTATAAACAGCTGCGTATTGCAGAAACTGAAAAGTATCCTCACGTTACCTTCTTCTTCAGCGGCGGGCGCGAAGCGGAATTTGAAGGTGAAACGCGGATTTTGATTGATTCGCCGAAAGTGGCGACCTATGATTTAAAACCTGAAATGAGCGCGTATGAAGTGACGGACGCTCTTGTAAAAGAGATCGAAGCCGAAAACCATGATGCGATCATCCTGAACTTTGCCAATCCGGATATGGTAGGCCATTCAGGTAAACTCGAACCGACGATCAAGGCGATCGAGGCCGTGGATGAGTGTCTTGGAAAAGTAGTGGACGCGATCCTTGCGAAAGACGGTTATGCTATGATTACAGCTGACCACGGAAACGCAGACGAAGTGGTAACGCTTGAAGGCAAACCAATGACCGCCCACACGACGAACCCGGTGCCGATCATCGTTACGAAGAATGATATCGAACTTCGCGACGGCGGCAAGCTTGCTGACCTCGCACCGACGTTCCTGACCCTTCTCGGCGGCAAACAGCCGAAGGAGATGACAGGCGAAACGCTGATCAAAGGCTAATTTTTGAAATAAGGATTGTTCCTACCTATAAAATCTTGTTTGATAAGGAGAGAAAATTTTATGTCAGCAATTATTGAAGTATATGCTCGTGAAGTACTGGACTCCCGCGGGAATCCAACAGTAGAAGTAGAAGTTTACACTGAGTCCGGCGCATTCGGCCGTGCGATCGTGCCAAGCGGTGCATCCACAGGTGAATACGAAGCAGTAGAACTTCGTGACGGCGACAAAGGCCGCTACCTAGGGAAAGGTGTACAAACAGCAGTTGAGAACGTGAACACGCTTATCGCACCTGAATTGATCGGATACGATGTATTGGATCAAGTCGGAATCGACAAAACGTTAATCGATCTTGATGGAACAGAAAATAAAGGGAAATTCGGAGCAAACGCAATCCTTGGTGTATCCATGGCTGTGGCTCGTGCTGCTGCGGATCTTCTTGGTCTTCCTTTGTACATGTACCTTGGAGGTTTCAACTCAAAAACTCTTCCTGTTCCAATGATGAACATCCTGAACGGAGGAGAGCATGCTGACAATAATGTCGACATTCAAGAATTTATGGTAATGCCAGTCGGCGCACCAACTTTCTCTGAAGCACTTCGTATGGGAGCTGAAATCTTCCACAGCCTTAAATCTGTATTAAAAGAAAAAGGACTAAACACAGCTGTAGGTGACGAAGGCGGATTCGCACCAAACCTTTCTTCAAATGAAGAAGCGCTTCAAACCATCATGGAAGCTATCGAAAAAGCTGGCTACAAGCCTGGTGAAGAAGTACGTCTTGCAATGGACGTTGCCTCTTCTGAGCTATTCAACAAAGAAGACGGCAAATACCATCTTTCTGGTGAGGGTGTTGTTAAAACATCTGAAGAAATGGTTGCTTTCTACGAAGATCTTGTTTCTAAATACCCAATCATCTCTATTGAAGATGGCTTGGATGAAAACGACTGGGAAGGCCACAAGCTGTTGACTGACCGTCTTGGCAAGAAAATTCAGCTTGTAGGAGACGACCTGTTCGTAACAAACACAACTAAACTTGCTCAAGGTATCGAGCAGGGCGTAGGCAACTCTATCCTTATCAAAGTGAACCAAATCGGTACATTGACTGAAACCTTTGATGCGATCGAAATGGCGAAACGTGCAGGTTACACTGCAGTTATCTCTCACCGTTCTGGTGAAAGTGAAGACAGCACAATCGCTGACATCGCTGTAGCGACAAACGCTGGACAAATCAAAACCGGTGCTCCTTCCCGTACCGACCGTGTAGCGAAATACAACCAATTGCTTCGTATCGAAGACGAATTGGCAAGCATCAGCCGCTACCCTGGATTGAGCGCATTCTACAACCTTCAAAAATAAGCTATTTTAGTAAACCGCTTGAGGCCTGATCAGTCGCAAGCGGTTTTTTTTGTTGGATCTGGGGGATTGGCGCATAAATATTTTCATCAGATTCGCGCGTATTTCATGGAGACTGGCGCGTATTTCATCCTCAGAGTATACCGCGCAAAATTTAAGTCGTTCATGAGAAGGAAAAAAGGTGTTTTCCAGAGAAGATAACTCCAAAAAATAAAGAGGATGTGATCTTTATATTGTGATCGAACATCATTTGCCGATTTGTATTAGGAAATTAGAAGCCTTGTTAAGAAGACTGCCAGTAAATCATCCGAAACGCGCTAAAATTGAACAAAGTTTTGTTTAATAGAGCGTCAAACTACTCAATAAAAAACACGTCCAATATAATCCTGACATACTATCAAAGTTTAACGTTTCGGAAAATGATCTTTTAAAAGGCGTTCATTGCCCTTCGTGCTTCGCCTTTGGTATGCAAAAAACATATGCTGTTAAATGGCTTTGTCCATTCTGTAACCATTCCTCCGAACATGCCCACTTGTATTCTTTGGAAGACTTTAAACTTCTCATTGGCTCAACAATCACCGCGAACTCAAATTCTTTCTATCCCTCTCATCTCGTTCAATATCGGAAAAAATCTTCAAATCCCTAAACCTTCCCCACACCGGAACCTATAAAGACAGGCGATATCATCTTTAAATTTGAGAAGCTGCATATTATGATAAAATAGATCATTCATACTAGGGACAAATGGGAGGCCTGGAGCATGACGAAAATGGAGCTGGAATTTGAAAGATTGAAGATCAGAGACATTTCGGTTAGTGATGCCTCTGTCATCGCACAATGGAAAAGCGGCCCTTTATTCCGGAAAATGTCTACAGGAACGGCGACCATTATTAACGAAGGCAATCAAAGGCGGGATATCGAAAAAAGTTCAAGCTCTCCGAACGAATCATACTTGATGATCATCGAAAAGAGGAGCTCGCTTCCTGTGGGATATGTCCGGTTCAATTGGATGGGCGGCACCCGTCAGTATGGCTGGCTGCGGTTCGGGCTCGGTGCCGAATCCGGAAAAGGGTATATGCAGGAAGCCCTGTCAGGAATCCTGGACCACCTGTTTGACCGTGAGACCTATCGAATCGATGCAGAGGTTTATGAATATAACAAAAAAAGCCTGAAACTCTTGACCGCTCTCGGCTTTAAAAAAGAGGGTGTCAGAAGGCAAGCCTATTTTGATGAAGACGAGTATTATGATATTTATGTTCTCGGCCTGCTTAGGAGCGACTGGATTGCAGGGAGCCTTGAAGCTAAGAGATCACTGAATCTAAATTAAACTTTTCATTTTGCACTTAAGAGGTATAATGGATATAGCTGAATATGCGGTTAAGGTCCGTTTTATGATCAATAAAACGTTAAAAGGGAAGCTGGTTCAAGTCCAGCACGGTCCCGCCACTGTAATCGGGAGATCTTCTTACAATTTCCACTGTTCAAATCAAAGGATGGGAAGGAGAAGAAGATTGTTGATCGGAAGTCAGGAGACCTGCCTTAATTGCCTGTGCGAACCTTCGAGGAAAAGGTGAAGTAATTGTAATCATTTCTTTTATGATTAACTGTTGATTCGCTCTCCGAAGGGAGGGCTTTTTTGTTTGCACAACTGCAGCTAAACGATACATAGGAGCGTGAAGGAATTGAAGAAGTTTACACAAATTGCGATGATGCTGATGCTCGTGATCGCCATCATCGCAGGCTGTTCGGCCGGCAATCAGTCAACAGACAAAAAAGAGAACGGCAGTCAGGCAAAGAGTGAATTCCCCGTAACGATTAAAGATGCGGCGGATGAGAATGTAAAAATTGATAAAAAACCAAAGAAGATCGTCTCGCTCATACCAAGCAATACAGAGATCGCATTCGCGCTTGGCCTGGATAAGGAGATTGTCGGCGTATCGGACTTTGACAACTACCCTGAAGCGGCGACGAAAAAAACCAAGATCGGCGGTATGGAATTTAACGTCGAGAAGATTGTTGGCCTAAAGCCTGATCTCGTGCTCGCCCATGCCTCTGGCGCGCATACTTCCAAGCAGGGAATCGATCAGCTTAAGAATGCCGGCATCAAGGTCATCGTGATCAATGATGCACAGAACTTTGAGGATACGTACCATGCCATTGACATGATCGCTAAAGCAACAGGCACTCAAAAACAAGGGGATAAGATCGTAAAATCCATGAAGGATGATCTGTCAGCGATCAAGGAAAAAGCAAAACAAGTAAAGCAAGAGAAAAAGGTCTGGGTTGAGGTTGCACCGGCACCTGAGATTTATACAGCGGGTAAAGGAACATTTATTGATGAGATGCTGAACGCCATTCATGCAAAAAATGCGGCAGGCGATTTAAAAGGATGGGCGAAGGTTTCTGAAGAGCAGCCTGTCAAATATCAACCGGATGCCATTGTAACGACGTACGGCTACTATTCGAAGAAGCCGATGGAACAGATTATGGCCCGTAAAGCCTGGAAGGACGTTCCTGCGGTAAAAAACAAAGAAATTTATGATGTGCACTCCGATAAGGTAACACGTCCAGGACCGCGTTTGATTGAAGGAGTGGAGGAGCTTGCAAAAGCCATCTATCCGGAAGTATACAAAAAGTAAAATCATCGTTTCATACACAGCTGTGCTCCTGCTTTTAGGCTTAGCTGTTGCTCTGGGGATATCGGTAGGTTCAATACCTATCCCCCTTTTTCATGTGGTGAAGATATTGGGAGCAAAGCTTTTCCATTATCCCGTACCTGCTTCGATCGATTCATCCATCGTTAATATCGTCATGGAAATCCGCTTTCCCCGAGTCATTCTCGCTATGCTTGTCGGCTGCTCACTGGCACTGGCAGGAACAGCATTTCAGGGGCTGCTGAAAAATCCGCTGGCCGATCCTTATACGCTTGGGGTATCGTCGGGTTCAGCCTTGGGTGCAGTGGCTGTCCTGTTCTTCGGCATTCAGCTTCCAGTACTCGGAAATTTCACTCTTCCGGTAGTGAGCATAATTACCGGTTTTCTTACCCTTGTCGGAGTAATTTATTTCGCTCGCCTTGTGCAGCGCAGCCTTGCGGTTGAGACGATTATTCTGGCAGGCATTTTAAGCAGTTCATTTATAGGTGCTTTAACCTCTCTTTTAATCGCACTGACCGGGGATGAATTAAGGCAGATCATCGGCTGGCTGCTCGGCAGCGTATCCATGAGAGGATGGCCGTACGTTCAGCTGATCACTCCGTTTTTGGCTGCAGGGCTTATCATTCTCCTGGCAAGTGCACGTGAATTAAATGCACTTTCTTTTGGCCGGCAGGATGCAAGGTCAATTGGTGTGGACGTGAAAAAACATACGTCACTCGTGCTGTTCGGGGCTTCACTTTTGACAGGCTCGGCTGTAGCGGTGTCAGGCACCATCGGGTTTGTCGGCCTTGTCATCCCTCATATGGTGCGCATGATCTGGGGAGTGGATCATCGCCATTTACTGCCCCTTTCCACGATTCTGGGCGGGGTATTTCTCGTTCTGGTCGATCTCATCGCACGAACAATCATCTCGCCGACGGAGCTGCCGATCGGTGTATTGACGGCGATCATCGGAAGTCCGATTTTTGCCGTGATTTTTATCCGCTATCGTAGAAGGAAGGTGACTACATGATACAAATTCAGCAGCTTACTGGAGGCTATGACGGCAAGCCCGTGGTAAAAGATCTTTCGTTTTCCATTGAAAAAGGAAAAATAACCGGCATCATCGGACCAAACGGGAGCGGGAAGACCACTCTCATGAAGATGATAAACGGAATGCTGTCTCCGCAGTCCGGTGAAATTTTAATTAAAGGAAAACCAGTCAGCAGCTATTCCGCCAAGGATTTAGCCAGGATCATCGCTGTTCTTCCTCAGCATGCGGAAAGTTCGTTCGACTTTACCGTCCGTGAAGTGGTAGCGCTCGGCCGCTATCCTTTTTACAAAGGCTTGCTGAAGCAATCATCGCCGAAGGACGAAGAGATGGTCCAGCGATCCATGGAGTTTACAGGAGTCCAGCATTTTGCGGAGAAAAGCATCCAGTCCTTGAGCGGCGGCGAACGGCAGCGGGTTCTTTTGGCTAAGGCGCTTGCGCAGGAACCAGAAATCCTGCTGCTCGATGAGCCGACGAACCATCTTGATCTTTCCTATCAGATGAAACTTATGGACTTGCTGAAAGATTGGGTGCAGGGCTGCCAGCTGACGGTGGTTGCCATATTGCATGATTTGAATATTGCCAGTCTGTACTGTGACCAGGTTCTTCTTCTCGATGAAGGAAAAGAGAAGGCGATCGGAAAGCCTGGTGACATTATGGACAGCATCCTCCTGGAAGGTGTGTATGATACGAAGCTGAGCAGGCAGGAGCATCCTCAGAAGCCGAAGCCCTTAATCGCGCTTGTGCCGGCTGAACGAGAGGAACAAAAGAAAATAGAAGATATTAAGCTTCAGGCCACAAATAAATCAATGGTGTTCCGAAGCCCGTATTTTTTAAAAACAATGTCTTCGGCCCTGATCGGCGGAGGATTCGGTTGGGCGAATACGTTTGTTAACCGTCACGTGGACAGGAACTACAATTGTGATGATGCTCATTCTGAATATGAAGCGTACCTGCGCTCCCTTCCTGTCAATCCGAATGAAACGGTTGGAATGATGACAGCGGCACGGCTGGAGGATGCAGGAGTGGTTTCTATAGAAAAAGACGGAATCAAGCTTCTTGCCGCAGCAACATCAGGGACATCCAATGCGGTAGATGCTGCTCAATCGTGGCAGAGGAAGGCTGGATCTGTGGCAGTTGGCACAATTAATATCTGGCTTTTTCTGGAGGGACAGCTTACCGATGAGGCATTTGTCCAGGCGATGATGACAGCCACAGAAGCAAAGGCCAGTGCGCTCAGAGATTATGAGATTAAAGATCCGATTACAGGAACGATGGCTACAGGTACTTCAACGGACAGCCTTTGTATCGCGTCGACACAGCAAGGGAAAAGGATGAGCTACGCCGGTACGATTACTCCGTTGGGAAAAGCGATTGGCCATGCCGTCTATCAGACCGTTGGTAAAGCAATCGAAAACGATAGAAAGAGAATGTCACAATCATGATGATGGCCCTTCATCTGCTATCAATGGTACTCGCTTTGATCATCGACCAGCTCATCGGTGATCCTCGCTGGCTGCCGCATCCGGTAAGAGGTTTCGGCAAATTGATTTCTGTGATGGACCGGGTGCTGAACCGGGGAAGATGGAAAAAGCTGAAAGGTTCCATCATGCTTTTTATTCTTCTATCTATTACCCTCGTACTGACTTTTATCATCGTAAGGTTTGCTTATTCCATAAACCTTGTTTTAGGGGTTTTCATAGAATCGATGTTCATTTCCACGACCATTGCGGCCAGAGGGCTTAAAGAAGCAGGACTGTCGGTGCTTGTGCCTCTTAAGCGGGGAGATGTGCAAGAGGCCCGCAAAAAACTAAGCTGGATTGTCGGAAGAGATACAGAACATCTGCCTCCGGCTGAGATTGTGAGAGGGGCTGTCGAGACGGTCGCTGAAAATACGAGTGATGGAATCACCGCTCCTCTATTCTTTGCCTTTATTGGGGGGGCACCGCTCGCCTTGGTGTACCGGGCGGTCAATACGTGTGATTCCATGGTGGGCTACAAGAATGAGAGATATAAAGACTTCGGCTGGGCATCTGCCCGGTTTGATGATGTATTAAATTACGTACCAGCCCGGCTTACTGCGCTTCTTATGGCAGCAGGATGGCTGGGGAAAAAACGGTTGACCATCTCGTGGCTGAAGGAACAGGCGAAGAACCATCCCAGCCCGAACAGCGGATGGAGTGAAGCGGCGGTGGCAGGAGTTCTTGGTATACGGCTCGGCGGCACGAATTATTATAAAGGCCAGGTCTCTTATCGCCCGTACATCGGCCGTCCAATCTACAGCTTGAAGGCTATACATATTGAAAGGACAATAGCGATCATGCAGCGTACTGTCATGTGGTTTACTATCGTATTAATTGCAGCGGGAGGGATGTATATTGTTGCTGCCCAATCATGGAGCTAATCCGCAGCTGCTGGCAAAATCCTTGAAAACCAGCCTGGTTGAGAACAGCATAGATTTTAGTGTAAATGTAAATCCATATCCTGCACTGTCAAAAATGAAGGAAAAGTGGACCAGCCTTTACGAAGAAATTCTGGACTATCCCCATCCGTCCGCCGGTCCTTTCGTTCAAAGGGCGGCTGAAATAGAAGGGGTGAGGGCTGACCAGGTACTGGCAGGAAACGGAGCGGCTGAACTGATTTTTCTTATTGCTCAAGCTTACCGGGGTACGGACGTCCTCATTACAGCGCCTGCTTTTTCAGAGTATGAAGAAGCGTGTGCAGCGAACGATTGCACGGTGGACATCTATGTTACTTCAGAAGGTGAAGGCTGGCAGGCAAATCTCGATGAGCTGAGTGAAAAACTGAACGGGAAGCAGCTTTGTTTTCTTTGCAACCCGAATAATCCAACAGGAGTCGCATGGGATCTGGACACTTTGGAATCGATCGCTGCTTTGTGCGATCATCATCATGTTACACTCGTCGTGGATGAAGCCTTTGTCCACTTTTTGGAACAGCCTGTATCCACTGTTCGCTTGATGGGAAAGTATTCCAATCTGATTGTGCTTCGGTCGATGACGAAGATGTTTCATCTGCCCGGACTCCGTTTAGGGTATGCCGTGTCATCCAAAGGGCAGATCGATCGATTGAAAAAGCATCAGCCTCCCTGGAGTGTGAACGGTCCCGCACAAAAGCTCGGTCTGTTCTGTCTGGAACAAGAGGATTTTGCAGCAGAGGCAGCTATGAAAACGACAGACGAGCGCAAGCGGATGTTGCCGATCCTCCACAAGATTGGATTTGAAACCTCTCCTTCCGCTGTTAACTTTTACTTGTTAAGGGAGAGAGGAGAAGGAAAGGATCCGTTGGCCCTTATTAAATATCTGCTGAGCCGAGGAATCATCGTCAGGCATACCTTTAATTTTAGAGGGCTCGACGGCCGGTATATCCGCATTGCCGTCCGAACGCCTCAGGAGAACGACCGTCTGCTGGCTGCACTTGAAGGGTGGAACTCGAGATGATGATCTTTATTACCGGAGGAGTCAGAAGCGGAAAAAGCTCATTTGCCGAAATGTCTGCCATTTATCATGGAAAGAATGAGAAACGCCTTCATTATATTGCAACGAACGAACATCTGGATGGAGAAATGGACGAACGGATAAAGAGGCATCAGGCGGATCGTATGAACAGCGGGTATCGCTGGAAGACGTGGGAACAGCCGCGAAACATCCATGAACTAAGTGATGTATATGGAAAAAATGACGTCATCCTCCTTGATTGTTTGACCAATCTTGTCAGCAACGAGCTGTTTGACGGCTGGAAAGAAAACAGAAACCAGTGGGAAGATGAATTATTTCGATCCGGTGTATTCCTTAAAATCATGGATGGATTAAGAAGGCTTAAAAAAAACAGCACCGCATTCATCGTCGTGTCAAACGAAGTGTTTCAGGGCCTCCCTTGTACGGATGAAGGGACCTTTTATTTTATGCAGATGCTGGGAAAGCTTCATCAGCAGATTGTCTCTGAAGCTCATTGGGTGTACCAGGTGGAAATGTGCATGCCAATTTTAAGGAAGGGATATGTTGCGGATGAAAAACAATGCACATCCTGTCCGTTTTAAGGCGCTATACGGTTTGGGACTGGCTCTTCAGTTCTTAACCGCACTGCCGATCCGCACCGCTTTTCCATGGACAAAAGAGACAAGCAAGTGGAGTGTGCTTTCGTATCCTGCAGTCGGCTTGCTTCTTGGAGGGTTGGCTGGTGTACAAGCTCATTTCCTGTTGCAGCAAAGCGTCATCCCGGTGCTGATGACAAGTTTTTATCTTTTCTGTTTCTCGATTATTATGACAGGCGGCCTGCATCTTGACGGGTGGATGGATTGCAGTGATGCCTATTTTTCGTACGGCGATAAAGAAAAAAGGCTGCAGATCATGAAGGATCCCCGGACTGGAGCGTTCGGTGTACTGTCTGTTCTATTTCTATTGAGCTGGCGATTTCTTTTTATCTTTGAAACGATGAAAATGGCTCCGAAGCTCGTTTGGCTGCTGTTTCTGCTCATTCCTTTCTTCGCCCGTATCGGCATGGGTGGCCTGCTGATCTCAGCTCCTCTTGCCAGGGAGGAAGGTATGGCTTTTGCCATAAAGCAGAACATATCAACCCGTGCCTTTCCTGTATATGCCGCCTATCTCCTGCTGGCAGGCATTGGAGCATGGGCCGCGGGAGCGCTCCTTCTGTTCATCAGCTTGTTCTGTTTAGGCTCCGCCGTATTTTTAATAAGTAAAACATTCTTTGTCCGCCAGTTTGGAGGAATTACAGGGGATACATTAGGTGCACTATCGGAAGGGATGGAAACATGGCTATGGTTCGGAGGCTGGCTGTTACTCTCCTTCGCCACGGGCTGACGGAGGAAAATAAGCAAAATAAATATATCGGGCATTGTGATCCCCCTTTATGTGAAGAGGGGCGGAAAGAGCTGTACATTTTGCATAGAGACGAAACGTTTCCTGAGGGAGCGATCCTTGCAAGTGACAGAAAACGATGCATGGAAACCGCAGAAATTCTTTTCCCGGAGAGTAAGGTGAAGGTCAGCCCGGCACTCCGGGAGATGCATTTTGGAGAATGGGAAAGAAAAACATATGACGATCTTTGCGGCATTCAACGATACCGGGATTGGATTGACGATCCGTTTGGCGTAAGTCCTCCGGGAGGAGAGAGCTATCAAGACTTTGCAGATCGCCTTCATGGTGCCTGGCACCGTGAGGTTTGGCCGGCTGCGAAAGACAGCGGGCATGTCATCGTTGTCACCCACGGCGGCCCGATCCGTTATTTATTGTCGGAGTTTGCTCCGGAACGAAAAGAAATGTGGTCATGGCCGGTCTCACACGGCAAAGGCTACACCCTTTACTGGAACGGGGCAGAAGGGAGGTTGAAAGATAGATGCATTTTGTTACAGGAGGCTCCTTTCACGGTAAAGCCAAATGGGTGCAGGAACACTATTCTGCCTCGAGAGTAGCAGAGGGCTGGTTCAACGGCTATGAAGACGCCAGCTGGGAAACGCGTGATTTTACAACTTCACTCGTTGTACTTGAAGGATTGGAGCAGCTCGTGAAGAAGGTTGTAGAGGAGAATGTAAGCGGCGGAAGAGCAGCTCTTAGAGGGAAGCTTAAGCACTGGCTGGATTGGGAAGCTTCTGAGCCAGACCGCCGGCTCGTTCTCATCGGCACAGACATCGGAAAAGGAATTGTGCCGCTCGAGAAAGAGAACAGGCTATGGCGCGATGTGACTGGATGGTTTTATCAGGATGTCGTTATGGCAGCTGAAAGAGCCGATGTCATTTGGTACGGGCTTCCCCAGGCTTTAAAATAAGCTGGCTGGATACATAAGGGGAAATTCCTGTGGGAAGGGCTCCCCAAGCCGCAGTAAGCGTTGCTTGCCCTTAGTGCAGGTCCACTATGTGCTAACGCCAGGCCGCCAATAAAAAGGAGATGATGAAGGATGAAGCTATACACTAGAACAGGAGACGAAGGGAAAACAAGTGTCATTGGAGGAAGGCTGGATAAGAATCATATCAGGGTGAATGCCTACGGCACACTTGATGAACTGAACAGCTTTGTGGGCGTTGCGGTTACAAAGCTGCAGGACGCAAAATTCGATGATATCCGCAATGAACTGGTAAAGATTCAGCATGAACTGTTTGACTGCGGAGGAGACCTGTCTTCCGTTAAAAAGGACTATCCTTATAAAGCGAAAGAGGACATGATTCTCTTCTTGGAAGAGCGAATTGACGAGTACATAAAAGAGGCGCCAGAGCTGGAACGTTTTATACTTCCGGGAGGGTCAGAGGCGTCAGCTGCCATTCATGTCTGCCGTACGGTGGCAAGGCGGGGAGAGCGTGAAATCGTTGAACTCAAACAGGATCATGAGATCAATCCGGTGGTATTGAAATATGTGAACAGACTCTCTGATTACTTTTTCGCGGTTGCCCGTGTCATCAATTTCCGTGCGGGAGTAAATGATGTTGAATACGAGCGGAGTGCCATTGTTTTCCGTGGAGGAAAACGTAAACCAAATGATGCGGAATAAAAAATTCACCTTATTTATCGCTTTTCTCTCCTTGTCGGTGGCAGGGTCTTTTATTAAGATTCCAGCTCTCGTCGGGAGTGTGGCATTTGATTCCATGCCGGCATTGGCCGCCGCAGCACTAATGTCTCCTCTGGCAGGAACCGCTGTTGCCTGTATAGGGCATCTCATGTCTGCCGGACTTTCCGGCTTTCCACTCGGCCCTCTGCATTTTCTGATCGCTGTTCAGATGGGCCTTCTAAGCTTTTGTTTTGGACTGCTCTATCAGAGAAAATTTAAAATCACTGCCATTCTGATCTTTATTTTAGGAAACGGAATAGGGGCACCGCTTTGTTTTTGGCCGATACTGGGAAAATCAGCGGTCCTCGCTTTTATACCAGGGCTGGCTGTGGGAGCAGTGTTCAACGGAATCACAGCCCAACTGCTCATTCCAAGGCTGAGCCCGGTCTTTAATCGGCCAAACGTAAGGATCCATCATGAAAACAAATCGTGATGTGACGTTAGCTGAGTTGGGTTCAGATGAATGGCTTGTAATGGCAGCTGATAATTCGGGGGGCATCGGCAGCCTTCCTATGGATACGGTGCACGTTCCATACCCTGTCGTAGCAGCCTTTGGTGCCCGAGTCTGTGCCATGGAAGTGATGGCGGCTGGAGGAGAGCCGCATACCTTCCTCATTCATTCTTTCAACGGGGAAGAAGCATGGGCGGAACTGGTAAAGGGGACGGAAAGGACGTTTGGACAGCTGGATCTGAAAGGTGTGCAGATTACAGGGAGCACGGAAAGCAACATGAAAATGATGCAATCTGCTTCTTCGTTTACGATGATCGGAAAAGCAACTCAAGGGACTCTTCGGTTGAACTGTACTCCGCCACATGCGAAATATGCGGTGATCGGCGCCCCGCTGGTCGGTGAAGAAGTGATTTCTCGCCATGAGGACGTTCTTCCGCTTTCACTTTTTCGAAGGCTTTTAACTACAGAAGGCATTTATGAAGTGCTTCCGGTCGGCTCGAAAGGGATCTCGCATGAAATGGAAATTCTAACGAAAAGTTCCGCGGTATACACATGCGGCCTGCCGATGGAAAAGTCGGCTGGCCCTTCAACATGTGCACTGATCAGCTATGATCCCGAACACCGCTCCCACATTTATAAACTTTGCGGTCGGTTTTTTCACGAGCTGATGGAAGCTTGAGAACGGAATTTATTTCAATTGTGCCCGTTCATTAAAAAACGTGCGGTATCCGTACTGGGCGAAGATGATGACACTGAAAGCAACAGAGCCTGCGATTCCAAGCATGATGGCAATCTGGTATTCGATCGCGGTGACCGGAGAGATTCCGGACAAAATCTGCCCGGTCATCATTCCAGGCAGGAACACGATTCCCATGCCGACCATCGAGTTGATCGTGGGCAGAATAGCAGAATCAAATGCCCGGTCCACGAGCTCTTTTGAAGCTGCTTTTGGAGAAGCGCCAAGCATGAGAGCCGCCTCTATGAGATCTTTTTGTTTCTCCATTCCCTCCACGAGATGATTCACACCGAGCGAGACGCCTGTCATGGCGTTGCCTATGATCATTCCTGCGATCGGAATGACATAACGCGGTTCGTACCACGGAGTAAACTGAATGACTACATAGTTGAAAAGCAGAAGGCTGATGAGAGTTCCGGCGATCATGGAAACGGCCACAACTTTTCTTAACTCAGCGGACAGCTCGTGTTTGATCCTTTTAAACACGTTATAAACGGCAAAGGCTTCCATAAGAGCAAGTATCAGAACCGTTAATACGGGGTGCGGGTGTTTAAATAAATAAGTTAATACGTAACCTGCCAGCACCAGCTGGATCGTCATCCGCAGCGTTCCGATGACGATTTCTTTTTCCCTCGCTATTCCTCTCCACTTTACAATAACGGTTAAGATGACAATGAACAGGTAGGCAGAAAGAAGCTGCCATAATGTGATATCAATGATTTTATCCTTCATTGCTTTGGCCTCTTTTCTTTTGATTGATCTTTTTGAGCAGGATATTGACATCCGCATAATGCGCAGCGATCCGCTTGGAGTGTGTGACCATGACAACCGTTTTATGCTTTTTTTTCGCTTTGTTCAGAAAGGAAGAAATCACCTCATCGGCTGTTTCGTCATCCAGGGCTGAAGAAGGCTCATCCAGGAGATAGGCTTCTGCATCCATTAAAAGCACGCGTGCGAGTGCAAGCCGCTGCTTTTCTCCTCCAGAAAGACCACCGGCTTTTGTTTCCAAAGGCTTTTTTAGATATACCGTATGTAAGGCTTCCTCCAGTTCAGCATCTGCGGGTACGGTTTTTTCAGAAAAAGCGAGCCCTGCTATTAGATTATCTTTTACCGTTCCCGGAAAAATGGCAGGCATCTGCTGTAGCATGACTACATTTCTGCGGTGAAGCACTGGATTCAGAGCCTTTACATCCTCTCCTTTGTAAAGGACGGTTCCTTCATCCGGCGTGATCATGTGGTTTAACAATTTTAAAAGGGTCGTTTTTCCGCTGCCGCTTTCACCGGTAAGGATACTCACCTTACCCTTTTCAATGGTTAATTCATCAAACCGAAGGATATCTTTATAGACAATTTTTGTTAGCTCAAACATGAGCCTGGCCCCCTTCTGATCGTATTTTAGACTATTCCCTAAAACTCTTTACGCTGCCATGGATAAAATAGCTGGAACACATTGCCTACAGAACAACTCGTATGGTACATTAAAGATAAGTGTAATGTTGTCCGTGGAGGTGTGACAAATGGAAACAGCTGCAACAATTTTATTGGTGATCGTTTCAATCGCCCTGATCGTAGTTGTCGTT
This sequence comes from Fictibacillus sp. NRS-1165, assembly GCF_050468105.1. NCBI lineage: Bacteria > Bacillati > Bacillota > Bacilli > Caryophanales > Fictibacillaceae > Fictibacillus > Fictibacillus sp. NRS-1165. Next base: position 60,582 of record NZ_JBDPNU010000039.1, on the reverse strand, counting down.
CTTCAATCTGGCCGTTCGGCAGGATTATCCGGAGCGATTACCGGGGGAGCGGAACAATTATTCGGAAAACAAAAAGCCCGCGGAATGGAAGCCGTGCTGAGCAAGATGACTGTAATTTTAGCTACTTTGTTCTTCCTTTTGGCGATTGCCGTAGCTTATTTTATTTAATGATACCTTAACAGCAGGTGAATTTTCACTTGCTGTTTTTATTTTTTCAGCCACCCTGAATCGAGCTTTTTCCAGCAGCGGTATGGTATGATTTTTTACGTGCATAAAAGGGTAACTTACTGGAAAAAAGGTGATAATATGATTGGCTGTCTATGTTTGCATGGATTTACCGGCAGTCCCTACGAAGTCCAGCCAGTAACGGATTATCTGCGGGAACATACCGACTGGCTGCTGTCTGTTCCCACCTATCCGGGGCACGGGGAGCAGCTGCAGCTGAGAGGCATTGACCATCAGCTTTGGATCGATGAAGCAGAGCGCGCTTTTCTGCAGCTGAGAAAAAAAAGCGACACCGTATATATACTCGGCTTTTCCATGGGCGGCATGATCGGGGGATATCTCGCTTCAAAGTATGGCTGCGACAAACTGATCCTTCTAAGTGCAAGTGCCTATTATATGAATCCTTCTCAAATGGTAAAAGACATAAAAGAGATGGTCAAACTGGGGCTGCGAGGGAACTTAAAAGACCATGAGCTCTATCAGCGGTACCGGAAAAAGTTTATGGATACACCTCTGAGTGCCACACTTGAATTTCGAAGGCTGGTCAACAAGTTAAGGCCGGCCTTTGAAAAGGTTCAGGCGCCAACATTAATCGTTCAAGGCGAGAGTGATGGCCTTGTGCCGAAAAAGAGCGCGGAATACCTGTATAAGACCATTCCTGCTCAGAAAAAGAAACTTTGTTACTTGAAAGCGTCCAAGCATATGATCTGCCATGATTGTGAGCAGGATCAGCTGATTGAGGAAGTCTTTCAATTTTTAATGGAACAATCGTAATAAGGGAGAGAATGCATCATGATCAAATTTACAGCACCTAAACCATTTATGTTTGAAGCCGGAAAGCGGGCGGTATTATTATTACATGGATTCACTGGCAGTTCGGCGGATGTCCGGATGCTCGGCCGCTACTTGCAAAAAAAGGGCTATACATGCCATGCACCGCAATATAAAGGCCACGGTGTCCCGCCTGAAGAACTCGTACATACTGGACCCTCTGACTGGTGGAGCGATGTGATGAGAGGGTTTAATCATCTGAAAGAGAACGGTTATGAGGAAATTGCCGTTTGCGGATTGTCGCTTGGAGGCGTTTTTTCGTTAAAGCTGGCGACAGAGCAGCCTGTAAAGGGTGTCATTCCAATGTGTGCTCCTATGCACATTAAAAGTGAGGAAACGATGTATAAAGGGGTCCTTGCCTACGCTCGAGAATACAAAAGCAGGGAGAATAAAACAGAGGAACAGATCGACCGGGAGATGGAAGCGTTCAAAAGCACGCCGATGAAGACACTTAAGGCGCTGCAGGATTTGCTCGGGGAAGTAAGAAATTCCATTGACATGGTATACGCACCTGCCTTTGTGGTACAGGCTAGACATGATGAGATGATTAATACAGAATCTGCGAATATCATTTACAACGAAGTAGAAAGCGATATGAAAGACTTAAAATGGTATGAACATTCGACCCATGTGATCACACTAGGAAAAGAAAAGGAACAGCTTCACCAAGATGTGTTCCATTTCTTGGAGAAGCTCGATTGGTCCTGGAATAGGCGGAATGACTGCTGAAATGAGTCTTCATTATGGCCTTAAAGGAGGAAATGTAGTGGATAAACAGCAATTGCTTGCATTTATGAAAGAAGAAGCCTATAAACCGCTCACTGTTCAGGAATTGGAGGAGGCGTATGACCTCAAAGAAGTGGATGAATTTAAAATTCTCGTCCGCACGCTGAATGAAATGGAAGAAGAAGGCCTGGTTGTCAGAACGAGGACGAACCGATACGGTCTGCCGGATAAAATGAATCTTGTCCGTGGAAAGGTACAGGCTCATGCGAAAGGGTTTGCCTTTGTTATTCCGGAAACAGGGGATGGGAAAGACGTTTATGTCTCCCAATCCGAAATGGGAAGTGCGATGAACAATGATGTCGTACTTGTTCGATTAAATACGAATTCAAAAGGATCACATCCGGAAGGTACAATTATCCGGATTCTTGAACGCGGTGTTACAGAAACGGTTGGGACCTTTCAAGAAAGCCGCAGTTTTGGATTTGTCATTGCAGATGATAAACGGATTCCAAACGATATTTTCATTCCGGCAGAGGGTGTCAATGGGGCGGTTGACGGTCATAAGGTCGTAGTGAAAATTACGAAATATCCAGAGGGAAGAAACAGTGCAGAGGGAGAAGTCATTCACATTCTCGGCCATAAAAATGATCCTGGTGTGGACATTCTTTCCGTCATTTTCAAGCACAGCCTGCCTCGTGAATTTCCTGAAGCTGCACTAGAACAGGCGAACAATGTCCCGGATACGATTGATCCGGCTGACATTGAAGGACGCCGTGACCTTCGCGGGGAAACCATCGTTACGATTGATGGCGAAGACGCGAAAGACCTGGATGATGCCGTCAACGTGATCAAACTCGATAACGGAAACTACAAGCTCGGTGTACATATCGCTGATGTGAGCCACTATGTGACAGAAGGCTCTCCGATTGATGAAGAAGCACTCGAAAGGGGAACGAGCGTGTACTTGGTAGACCGTGTGATTCCGATGATTCCGCATCGATTGTCCAACGGAATCTGTTCCTTGAACCCGCGGGTGGATCGCTTAACGTTGTCCTGTGAAATGGAGATCACGCCAAAAGGTGAGGTTATCAAGCATGAAATCTTCCCAAGTGTCATCCGAACCGTTGAACGTATGACGTACACAAACGTTCGCAAAATCCTGCAGGAAGAGGATGAAGAAGTATTAAAACGCTATGAGCCGCTCATTCCGTTTTTCAAAGGAATGGGTGAGCTGGCTGAAATTCTTCGAGAGCGCAGGTTCAAGAGAGGAGCCATAGACTTTGACTTTGCTGAAGCCAAAGTACTGGTCAACGAAAACAGCGAACCACAGGATGTTGTTCTCAGAGAACGTTCTGTCGCAGAACGTCTGATTGAAGAATTCATGCTTTGTGCGAACGAAACCGTTGCTCAGCATTTCCATAAAGCAGAATTGCCGTTCATGTACCGGATCCATGAAGACCCTGATGCAGAAAAGCTTTCTCGTTTCTTGGAGTTCATCGCTCTGTTCGGCTACGTATTAAAGGATGCGGTAACGGAGGTCCATCCGCTTGCTCTTCAAAAACTTCTCGAGGAAGTTAAAGGCGAGCCGGAAGAAATGGTGATCAGCAAAATTATGCTGCGTTCCATGAAACAGGCAAAATACTACCCGGAAAGTCTCGGCCACTATGGCTTGGCAACTGAGTTCTATACGCACTTTACATCGCCGATCCGCCGTTATCCGGACTTGATCGTTCATCGTCTGATCCGAACGTATCTTATTCATAAAAAAACAGATCCGGCAACCACAGCGAAATGGACCGCCAAGCTTGAGAAGATCGCAAAACATGCCTCAGACATGGAGCGCCGTGCCGTGGACGCGGAACGTGAGACCGATGATCTGAAAAAAGCAGAGTTCATGCAGGATAAGATCGGTGAAGAATATGATGGTGTGATCAGCTCCGTCACCAATTTTGGCCTTTTTGTAGAACTTCCTAATACGATTGAAGGCCTCGTGCATGTGAGCTATCTGGCGGATGATTATTACCGTTACGATGAAAAGCATATGGCCATGATCGGAGAACGCACGGGGAATGTGTTCAGAATCGGTGATGAGATTTCAGTTCGCGTGATTAATGTCAACCTGGAAGAACGTGCGATCGATTTTGAAATCGTAGGCATGAAGGGCACACCAAGAAAACGAGGGAAAGACCGTCCGAAAGTGATCGAAGGCGGTGCACGCAAACGAAAAACACGCCGTCCGGAAAACGAACGCGGAGATAACGGCGGCTCAAAGAAAGGCAAGAAAAAGCCGTTCTATAAAGGGAACATCACGAAAAAGAAAAAGAAGAACAAAAAGAGATAAAGAATCGTACGGGGAACGTTTTTGTGATGAAGTCCTGTTACATTGACGTTTCCTGACCAATTTAGTATAATTAGGTTCGCACTGTTTTGGGGAGGTCAGGAACATATGCCAAAAGGAGAAGGAAAACTTGTCGCACAAAATAAAAAAGCGCGGCATGATTATCATATAGAAGAAACCTTTGAGGCTGGAATCGTCCTCCAGGGAACAGAAATTAAAGCCATTCGAGCTGGCCGGATCAATCTAAAGGATTCATTCGCCCGCGTGCAAAATGGGGAGTTGTTTCTTCACAACATGCACGTCAGCCCGTATGAACAAGGCAACCGATACAACCATGATCCGCTGAGAACGCGCAAGCTGCTTCTTCATCGGAAAGAGATCAACCGTCTGCTAGGTTCAACAAAAGAGCAAGGGTATTCCATCGTTCCATTGAAGCTTTATTTAAAGAACGGCTTCGCCAAAGTTCTGATCGGCCTCGCGAAAGGTAAGAAGAACTATGACAAACGCCAAGATTTGAAGAAGAAAGACGCGAAACGCGAGATCGAACGGGCCTTCAGAGACCGCCAAAAGGCATAAACTGGAGAGCTTGTCCGGTTGAATAAACACCGTAAAAATGCTATAATGGCATTGTTGCTGACAATTGAATACACTGCAGCAGCTTTAACTTTTCCCGTAGATTCACCCCGGGACATTCCATGGGGACGTTACGGATTCGACAGGGGTAGTTCGAGCTTAAGTTGCGAGTCGAGGGGGTCGGCCTCGTTAAAACGCCAACGCCTATAACTGGCAAAACTAACAACAACCTAGCTTTAGCTGCGTAATAGCACTTTAGCTGATCCTCCCTCCATCGCCCATGTGGTAGGGTAAGGGTCTCACTCTTAGTGGGCTACGCCGGCTGTCCTCCGCCTGAGGACGAAGGAAGAGCACAATCAGGCTAGCGCTCCAAACGCCTGTCGATAGGCAAATGAAGCCGCGAATCGCCAATGTATCGACTATACTCGTAGAAGCTTAAGTGCCGTTATCTTTGGACGTGGGTTCGACTCCCACCGTCTCCACCATACATATATTTGGTGGTTTTTTTATTTTTATGCTTTAGTTTTTTGTTAGACAAATTATGCTTAAGGTTTAAGTTTTGGATATTATTCATGCAGCATGATCATCAAGCAAAGACCGCTTAGGTTTTCCTAAGCGGTCTTTTTATTGTAAAGCGATGGCAACAAATGATTTTAATGACTCAATCCAAATCTTTTATACTTCCTTATGAGCACGCACAGCTGCAGCATGCTTCCACAGGCGATGCGGTTAGACCCTTGTTTCTTGTTTCACTTTTACTTTTTGGAACCTGCTGATGCATCCAAGCGTTGCGTGTGTGCCTTTCGACCTTTTCCTGACGAGCTTTCATCCATTGGTAAACCGCATACTCATGAAACATACAACTTCCTCCTTTGAATTGATCAAATTATCTTGATATATTAACCAAAAAAAATTGATTAATTAACGAAAAATTTAACAACAGCTCGGTTTAAAGATGCAACAGAGCTCGTGGGACAACAAATGATTGATTTCTTCAGTGTTGATGTCGTAGTAGCTCCAAGTGCCTCTCGTTTCTTTGGTAAGGATGTTGGCATCCCATAAGATCTTTAAGTGATACGATAATTTTGATTGCGTCATGTTCATCATTGGAGCAAGATCACAAACACACATGCTTCCTTTTTGGGTAAGGATGTTCATAATCTGTAACCGCTTTTTGTCGGCCAGCGCTTTGAACTTGCTTTCATACAGCTCAAATTCTTTATCATTTGAAGGATCTACTGCCTTTTCACTGGAAACGTCAGTAAGTGGGATTTCTTTTTGCACGTCTTTCACCTCGATTGAATATCAAACTTTCTTGATGTACTTATAGTATATCCAATATTTTCATCTGTCAACTAATTCATCAAAAATTTTTGATAAAAAAATCAAATTTTTTTGATAAAAAATATTGCTATTAGCAAAAACTGCTAATATACTGTAGTTAAATCAAAAAAAATTGATTAATAAAGGAGGAAGTGAAATAAACTTGTTTAAGAAATTAACGGGCAAGAGCTCTAAAAGCACAGAATGCTGTAAGGTCGAGATCAAGGAAGTTAAGGAAGAATCCAAAGATGCAACATGCAGCATAAATAAACGTAGATGGAGGTTTTATGATGAAAATGCATGTAGGTATTAATGTCACGGACTTAGAAAGATCTATTGAGTTTTACTCTCAAGTATTTGATTCTGAACCTGTAAAAGTGAAAGATCACTATGCAAAGTTCTTACTCGAGGATCCACGCCTTAACTTTACGTTAAACCTTAAAAACGAAGTCTCTGGTAATCAGGTTGGTCATTTTGGTTTCCAAGTGGAAAACGTGGAAGAGGTGCTAAAACACAAGGACCGCTTAGAGAAGTTAGGGTTCTTTGCTCGAGAAGAAATGGATGTTTCTTGCTGTTACGCCACTCAGGACAAATTTTGGGTGACGGACCCGAACGGGAATGAATGGGAATTCTTTTACACGAAGAGTGATGTAGAGAGCATGCAAACCGAAGATTCAGCATGTTGTGCACCGCAGACCCAAAAGATTGAAATTACAAACAGTTCTTGCTGTTGAGACGAATAAAGAGAGACCCTCTGAATAGGAGGGTCTTTTTTTAGGGTTAGTTCTTTTTGTCCCTCTCTATCGCTGTTCATCATACGGTGGAATTTAATCTAGATTAACGAATGACTTTAGTTTAGAAAGTAAGATAGAATGGCTTTAAACAGGGGGGATTTAGGTGAAAATCCAAATCATTGGTGGCTCAGGAACTGGCAAAAGCACTTTAGCAAAATATATCAGTGAAAATGAAAGTATTAAGTGGATTGATACAGATCATTATCTTTGGAAAGATGATTTTTTTTCAGAAAATCACCCAATTGAAAAACGTATTGAAATGTATCAAAGCGACATGAAAACTAACAAGAATTATGTGGCATCTGGTTCAATTTTTTCATGGTGCCCTGATGGATTCAGCAACCGTGACCTTTTGGTTTTTCTTTCACTTGATGATATAGTCCGCATGGAACGATTAAGGAGAAGGGAAATGGAACGGATTCCTCTTAATCAAATGTGGCTGGATGAAAATGGTGAATACACAAATGACTTTTTACAATGGTGTAAAACATATCTGTCGGAAGAAGATAAAAGTATGGCAGGTACTTATGCGGAACAATCCTATCAAATGGCAATTTCACAGAGTCCTTTTTTAACACTCTATAGTTCTCGCCCTCTCGAAGAACTCTACGCAGAAATTATGAAAAGATTATCAACTGATTAGTGTTCTATATCTCTTACCGCCTTAGCTTCCAGCAGGAAAGGATCAGGTCCCCTGCCTGCAGGAAAGTTAGCCAGTGTAGGATTGTTTTACCTTTTGTTATCCAAAGGAGTATATCATTCTAGGAAAGAATTTTTCGGATCAAATACGCGCCGATCCGGACAATCAGCCCCAATTTTCTCCTAAAAATTGAACGGCAGGCTGTAAATTGGTTTTGTTCGCAATTTCAATGGCAGTGGGAACCACAGAAGGGTCCGTATAGGACAAGTTAGGGATCCGTGGATTTAACCGGAAAAAACGGTTTCCCAGAAGGTTAGAACTGACCATGGTCTCATAGTAACCGGATCCGCTGCCGACAATCGAAAGAAATGGCAGTAAGGGTTCATTGGGCGATCGGTCCAAAAGGACTCCCCAGTTTGGAGGAAGGTCCTTCAGATTTTCGGGGCGTATGTTATCTGCACTCACCATTTCCCACCCGTGCGTATCTCTTTTTAACCGAGTCGGGGCTTCTCCTGTTCCAATGGATAATACCGCAATTTGATCCAATGGCACTTTGGCTTTACCCACTGCAAAATGAAATACTGGCTGTACTGGGGTTAGCTGCTACTACATATCCATCCACGTAGTTTTGATAGGCTCGTTGATTCGCGGGAGCACCACTGCTCCGCAGTATCACATCACTCGCTTTTTCATCTAAATAGGGATGAACCGATTGAGTTTCCGGCGAAAACGTGGGTGTTTCTAATTAATTTTGGGTTTTGCTGAACCAGTCTGTTCAAAAGCTGTAAACTTAAAGCACCTAAAGTGCCGCCTCCATCAAAGGTCATGATCCGGTATTTTGTCAAAGGTGAATTCTCCTTTCTCATCTGGCCAAAGTATCATTCAGTGTATGTTTATCTCGTGTCTGTTGTATGGGCAAATGAATATTAACCTATTACAAAAGGTGGATAATTCACACATAAAGTTGAGCATGCCTGACAAATGAAGTTACAAACATGGACTGGATTTTGGCAGCTTCTTGTCCTAATCAACTATAAGGTCCGTTTGTTGAAGATCCCAGATTGAGGGCGAACAAAGTTTATTATTGCATACATAAGAATATACTTATACAATGATGGAGTAAAAAGATGTTGTTAGGAGGTGTTTATCGATGATATTCAATCAAACATTGGAATTAGAGACCGCAGCGAGCATTTTAAAGCTATTAGGCGATAAAACTAGATTAGCTATGGTAAAGATTCTCTCAGAAAACGAATGCTGCGTGTGTGAATTTGTCGATCTCTTTGAAATGAGTCAGCCTGCTGTTAGCCAGCATTTACGGAAATTAAGGGACAGCGGTTTGGTGAAAGAGCGTAGAAAGGGGCAGTGGATTTATTATTCACTCAACTCCTCCTATCCGTATCATCCGTACGTCCTACAAGTCATTCAGGGCGTACCGAGTCAACGTTATCGTATTGAAGAATTAGAAACACAGGGAAAGCGAATTTCTTGTGATTAAGTAGGAGGTATCAGTTCTGTGGGGTCAGTCATTATTGCCAGCATCATCTTCTTAGTCACACTGACGCTTGTCATCTGGCAGCCGAGAGGCCTTAACATCGGATGGAGTGCAAGTGGAGGAGCGATTCTTGCTCTTATCTTTCAAGTGGTCTCCTTCCAGGATGTGATCGCCGTAACAGGCATTGTTTGGAATGCAACCCTTGCCTTTGTTGCTGTTATTATTATTTCACTCATTTTAGATGAGATCGGATTTTTTGAATGGGCCGCCCTTCATATGGCTCGCTTTGCCAAAGGGAACGGCATCAAGATGTTCTTGCTGGTGACGGTGCTCGGAGCGGTCGTTGCCGCTTTTTTCGCCAACGATGGAGCAGCGTTAATTTTAACGCCAATTGTTCTGGCCATGGTTCGAAATTTGAAATTCGAACACAAGATGATCCTGCCGTTCATCATGGCCAGTGGATTCATCGCTGATACTACATCGTTACCGCTCGTGGTCAGTAACCTGGTAAACATCGTTTCGGCTGACTTTTTCGGCATTAGTTTTTCGACCTATGCCAGCCGAATGATTATTCCAAATATCTTTAGCTTACTGGCGAGTATTTTGGTGTTGTATCTTTACTTTAGAAAAAGCATTCCAAACACCTATGACGTCAACCAGTTAAAGAGGCCAGTGGATGCCATCAAAGATCTGAAGATGTTTAAATCGTCTTGGTTTGTATTGGCAGCGTTACTTGTGGGTTACTTTGTGGGGGAATTCTTCTCAGTACCTGTTTCGGTTATCGCTGGAGTGATTGCGATTGTTTTCTTGCAAACGGCAAGAAAAAGCTCAGCCGTTCAAACGAAAACCGTCCTCAAAGGGGCACCGTGGGCCGTCGTATTCTTCTCGATCGGAATGTATGTGGTCGTGTACGGACTGCGTAACGTAGGATTGACCAATCTCTTAGCGGATCTCATTCAATCTGTGACACATCATGGATTGTTTATCGGAACCATCGGTATGGGCTTTATCGCTGCGATTATTTCGTCGGTTATGAATAACATGCCGACCGTCATGATTGACGCATTAGCAATCTCTGACACCCACACGACAGGAGCCATGAGAGAAGCCTTGATTTATGCGAACGTCATTGGATCGGACTTAGGACCAAAGCTGACACCAATCGGTTCATTGGCGACATTGCTTTGGCTGCATGTCTTAAACACAAAAGGCGTCAAGATCTCTTGGGGCTATTACTTCAAAGTGGGAATCGTCTTGACAGTACCGACGTTATTCATTACCCTAACGGGCCTCTATATTTGGTTAACCATTATTCATTAATTCTTTAAAGGAGTGTTTCACAATGGCCATAAAAACAATTTACTTCTTATGTACTGGAAACTCTTGCAGAAGCCAAATGGCTGAGGGATGGGCAAAGAAGCATTTAGGTGACGAATGGGACGTGAAAAGTGCTGGAATCGAAGCTCATGGTCTTAACCCAAATGCGGTAAAAGCGATGAAAGAAGCAGGCATCGATATCTCAAAGCAGACTTCTGATATCATTGATCCAGAAATCTTGAACAATGCAGACCTCGTCGTTACTCTTTGCGGGGACGCAGCAGACAAATGCCCAATGACACCACCTCATGTGAAACGTGATCACTGGGGATTTGACGATCCAGCGAAAGCTCAGGGAACAGAAGAAGAAAAGTGGAAGTTCTTCCAACGTGTACGGGATGAAATCGGGGCTCGCATCGCAACGTTTGCTAAAACGGGAGAGTAAAAGGAAACTGCCAAGGGGGAACTCTTGGCACTTTCTTTTAATTAATATATAATCAATTGCTTATATGAAAAAGGGATGGATATAAAGCGTTTAAACTCTGCAATTTACGAAGCGATAAACCTGATGATTTATCAAAGGAAAATGGCAATAGATAGAGAAGTTTTAGTGAGAATTAACCCCATTTTAAAGAAAAGGAGAGATCAAATGATGTACGAACAAAAAACAAAAGAGACCGACAGAAGTGTTGTTGAGTTCATTGAAAATGTGGAAAGCCCTAAAAAGCGTGAAGACGCATATAAGTTATTAGATATTTTTACTGAAACAACCGGTTATGAAGCGAAGATGTGGGGGCCCAGTATCATTGGATTTGGTTCATATCATTATAAATATGAATCCGGTCATGAAGGCGATGCGCCGTTAGTTGGCTTTTCACCCCGCAAAGCAAAAATCAGTTTGTATTTTGCCACGGGGGACACGAGAAGAAAAGAATTGTTAAAGGACTTTGGGAAACATACCACAGGTAAAGCGTGTGTGTACATAAATAAAGTGGCCGATATTGATGTTGATGTTTTAAAAGCGTTAATCAGTCAATCCGTAAGGTTTTTGAAAGAGACGTATTCAATTTCTTGACTGATTTTTTGCTTTCAGCTGGAGCGCCGGTTTCTGGTGATTCATCATAATTTGGCGGAGGAAGGGGAAATTAACGAAAAGAAGTTGTAAGGAGTGCCTTATGAAACAATTTGTTTTGGTTATTTTTCTCATGGCTGCTTATAGTATTTATCCATCACACGCCAATGCGATTTCAATGCCGTGCGGCTTAATTTTAGAACCAGTTGATAATGAATTGATCAATGCCAAGGGTGCAGCATTGATCTATAAAGTTCAGCTGCCCCCATCGAAGATCGCCAGAACAAATATAAGTATTCTCGCAGTTCACCTCCCTGAACCATCCTCTTACGGCAATTACGATAGTTATGAGGGGTATGCGTCAATACCAGAAGAAATCAGCTGGAGGTTTAGGCTGTATCCTACCCGGGAAACGGATAGTCCGACTTGGGCTGGAAGATTCGATTTCATTTCTGCTGAAATGAAGAATGCTGACGTTCAGGTACGGCCTTCTAATTCGAATACTCAAACATTAGGTCCCGCAATAATAACGAACAATATAGTTAACTGTAAGTAGGATCTTCAACTAACAGATGTTTCAACATAAAATTTTAGCTATCCGCCATCTCATTGGCGGCTGTCTTTTAGAACAGGCTATGTTGATCTTAAAAAAATGATTAAATAATAGTTAATCATGTGGTTGAATATAATGAGGCTCGATGATTAAAAAACAAATCGTATGCTAAGGAGTCGGTTTATAATGGGGAAGATTACACCATTCTTAATGTTCCAAAACGGCAAGGCAGAAGAAGCGATGAATTATTACACATCACTGATTGAGGATTCAGAAATTACGAGTATTGTCCGATACGGTGCCAATGAAAACGGAGACGAAGGAACTGTCATGAAGGCTTCCTTTTCCTTAAAAGGGCAAGAATTTTTGTGCATTGACAGTAATGTGAAGCATGAGTTTTCCTTTACCCCTTCGTTCTCAATCTATGTTGCTTGTGATTCTGAAGAGGAGATTGGCCATCTTTATCAGAAACTCATTGAAGACGGACAAGCACTTATGCCATTAGACGATTATGGCTTCAGTACAAAATTTGGCTGGCTTAATGACCGGTTCGGAGTTTCGTGGCAAATAGATCTGCCTAAATAAATTTGTAGAAAAGCGGCGAACCAGGCGGCTTTTTCTTTTAGAGTTTACAAGAAGTGAAAGGATTATTATTTTTTCTTTGACATTATTTAAGGAACTATCTATAATAACTAGTAACTTTTGTTATATAAGGAGGATTATTGAAAAATGACACATTCTATGAGACTTCGATTCCCAACTTTGAACCAGTAATTAAATAGTCAAAGGCTCTGTTTGTGTATGCAGAGTAAACGGGATCAGTCTGTCCTTTTTTAATAATCTTCATTTCATTTAATAAATGCAATGTTAGAAAGGCGGATCGTTCTGCCTTTCTTTATTTATGTCTAATTTCCCTTCTTTTGTTAAGTAAAAAGGAGGCTTATTTGCTATCGGCTCTTCAAAGCCTCTAAACCAATCTGGGTCTTCTTCCCTTTTACGCTGAATCACAGGCAGATTGCCTGTGATTTTTTATTTTCGAAAGGAAGAGAAAACATGACCAATACCATAAGAAAACTGCGGAAAATGCTCCTCGATAGTTCCGAAAAAAAGGTCTAAAAAAATGATGAAACGGTGTCACTATGTCTCCCCTGCTTGGACCTCCGGCAAAGCACATAATGATGGCTTTATCAATCGAGGTTCTTCTGGGATCACCGTCGATTTAGATATTTTAGTTGGAGTCAATAACTGATCGAAAGAAAGTTATAGCTTTATAAAATGAATTGGAGGTAATGAACAATGGAAAAGGTATGTCTTGAATTAGAAAATATTGAACTCTTTTATTTTGATCGCTTAGTATTAAATATTCCGAGACTAACCGTGCATCAGTTTGATCGTATCGGCATCGTCGGAAAGAACGGAGCTGGCAAAAGCACGCTGTTGAAGCTGATGAACGGTCAGATCAAGCCAGAAAAAGGCCGAGATTTACCTAGCTGTCGTGGTCTTACATCACCATAAAAAACATGGGCTAACAAATGCCCATGTTTTTATTATTTGATCTGTTTACCATTAAAAACTTTAAGCTCCATCGGACGGCTGAGATAATCACTCGCCTTGGCAACAAAAGAAGTAAAATGTTTGCTCTTATTGTGAGCATCCACTGCCTCTAAGTCTTCCCACACTTCAACCATCATGTAGGCATGTTCTTCTTCCGTATCTTTGAACAGGTCGTATGCCATATTTCCGCTTTCCGCTCTGGAAGCTGAAATCAGCCCCTGAATTTCTTGTACAAATGCCTCTTCTTTTTCTGGATTCACAAAATTTCTTGCATGAATAATAATCATTTTTGATTTCATCCCTTCGTTATTAACAATTTATTTCCATTCTGCTACTTTTTCAACAGGCAATCGTACGGAAGGATAGCCAGGATTGGCTGCTTTTCCGATAGAAATCAGCATAACAGGAACGTAGCGGTCTTTATCCATTCCGAACGATTCGGCAATTTTATCCTTTTCATAACCGCCGATTGGGCAAGTGTCATAGCCATGGGCACGGGCAGCCAGCATTAGATTCATTGAAACAAGTCCGCCGTCGATCAATACATAATTTTTATTATCCTCAGGATCCAAAGTGGAGAAATATCCACTGAGTTTAGCCATCATCTGTTCTTTTACATCTTGAGGCATAAACCCAAGTTCCACGGCTTTGCTGTAGATTTCTTCTCCGTTGTCAAAGTTGTTTAAATCGCCAAATACAGCGATCATGGCAGCAGAAGTTTCCACTTGGGACTGATTGAAACGTGCAAGAGGCAATAATGTTTCTTTCGCTTCATCACTCTCGATGACGAGGAAACGCCAAGGCTGCATGTTGACAGAAGAAGGTGCCAATGTTGCTTTGGAAAGAATTTCAGTCATTTCTTCTTTGCTGATCTTAACGGATGGATCGTAATACCGAATAGAACGGCGTCCAGTTAAGATCTCGTTATAGTTATTCATCAGTGTTGTATTCATGAGCAAACTCTCCTCTTTCTAATGTTGTTTTTCTAAGATGTCCGAAGGTTAACCCTCAATTTGATCAGCATTGCGCTGCATACGTTCAAGCATGTCAACAAGGACAGGCAGTTCTTCCTCTTTAAAGCCCTTCAGAAGATTCGAGACGAACTGATCTCTTTCTTTTCGATAGGAAAGGATTTCATTGCGGCCCTGATCCGTAAGAGCGACCAGGGTTTCCCTGTTATCCTTCGGGTTTTTACGCCTTGATACCTTGCCGGAGGCTTCAAGCTGCTTTAAATGTCGGGTAACAGCCGCAGGATCAATGTTCACTGCTTTTTGCAGTGAGGACTGGCTGATTTCTTCCATCTCATATAAATGCTGAAGAAGTTCGAGGCGAGATTGGCTGATACCGGTACATCTCTCAAACTTCGGACTGATTTGATTGTGAAGTTCTCTTAATATATAGGCGATATGGGTTCTCGCACATGAATGATCCATGTTATATCTCCTCTTTCGAATTCAAAAAATGATGAAAGAAATAATATTTGACGCCTCAATATTTGATATGTCAACTAATATAACGCTGCTTTTCAAAAAAATCAAGGGCAATGCTCAATTTAGGACATCAAGGCGATGATTTCAGCCATTGATGAGACCTGCCGTATTCGGCAGGTCTTTTTTTGTTATACCATGATTCAACTTTAGAAAGTTCTCATTCAACAATGCAATTCTGTAACGGAAAAATTCAGAGGCCATGTGCTAATCGCGGAATCAGTTATAACGTATAGATAAATTGTTGTTGCGTCACTTGGAGGCTCCTTTCAAGTTAAAAAATGCTGAGCTTTTACCAGTGCAGCCCTTTGGTTTGGAATTAAAGAAGCTCTATTCCCATGATCCTTGCAATGTCTTTCCTGTCGTTCTCCAGTTCCTTTACCCCTTTTAAGTTGGCTATCATGCCCTGGAACACCATCTTATTCGGGTCTGTTTTTTCATTCTCACTTAGCAAAAATTCGATCACGCTTTTCAGTTCGTCCCTTTTTTCAGCGGGCAGGGGAAGCTTGTCCATCGTTTTGCCCATGTTTAAAAGCTTCTGATGAATGGTGTCCTGAAGAGACTGTTCCGTATGCATATGAAGGCGTGAAAACAGGTTTTCTAAATTCTTCATGGAGATCATTATATCTTTCGATTTCTGAAGACCGGCAACGATGTCATCAAGCCTTTGAAGCAGGAAATCGGCTAATGCTTCCGGCTGAAGGAGCCCATCATCGAAAATAAAGATGCGAATGTACGTGTTTTGCAACCCTTGAGCCATTAAAATCAGATCTCCCAAATGTGGGGTGATTTCTTCTCCATACAGGGAAATTAAGTTATCTTCCAGCCATTTCATCGATTTATATTGCGTTTTCAGCATATGCTTGCGCATTTCTTCATTGATGGTCGAATTCTGTTCCCGAAAATGCATGATGATAAAATTTTTATGCTCGGTAAAAGTGGTAAACAACGCGATCATTTGCCGTTTAATGGTCTCACGCGGAGGCAGATCCTGTTCTCCGATCTCTGATATTTTTTGGGTGATTTTATCGTTGTAATAGTGAAAGAGGGCAATCATCAATTCTTCTTTGGATGAAAAATAATTATAAAAAGCCCCTTTTGAGATCCCGGCATGGTCCGTAATGTCCTGAATGGATGTTGAATGAAAGCCTCTTTCCGCAAAAAGGGCAATGGCAGATTCAATAATTTTAATCTTTCTTTGTTTCATTCCTTACCTCCAAGTTAATGTCTGATTCTATTATCCTAAGTACATAATTTTTCGTCAATTGCTGCTGATATTTATCCTTGCATTCCTGGAAAAGGTCCATTATATTTATATCTATTATGACCGTTCATTTATATCATAATACAATCCGACTGGTCAGTCATATGTTTGGAGGGAGCAGAAAGAAATGAGTTCGATCATCAGATTCTGTCTGAAGAATAAATTTGCCGTATGGCTTTTAACGCTGCTTGTTGTTGCAGCCGGCTTGTATTCTGGTTTAAATATGAAATTGGAAACGATGCCGAATATCAATACACCGGTCGTCACCGTATCCGCGGTTTATCCCGGTGCTACGCCGGAAGAGGTAGCGGACAAGGTGACCGTGCCGATTGAACAGAAGGTAAAGAATTTATCGGGCGTAGATTCCGTAAGTTCCTCTTCGTATCAAAATATCTCTTCTGTCCAAATCGAATACAACTTCGACAAAGACATGGAAAAAGCCAAGGAAGAAGTGCAAGAAGCCCTTGCAAACATCAGTCTTCCTGATTCAGTCGATGATCCAAAAGTATCCCGTCAGAGCTTCAACGAATTCCCGATTTTATCTCTAAGTGTGTCAGATAAAAATAAATCTCTTAAAGACCTGACCAAGGCAGTAGAAGATGATGTTGTACCGAGACTTGAAGGTGTGGAAGGAGTTTCCTCCGTTCAGGTTGCCGGCCAGAACGTGGAGGAAGTTGAATTAGACTTCAAGCAAGAGAAATTAAAGGAAAAAGGGCTGACAGAGGACACTGTTGAGCAGTTCATTCAGGGTGCCAATTCTTCCATGCCGCTCGGTTTGTACAATTTTAATGACAAAGAAAAATCTGTCGTAGTCGACGGTAAGATCACAACGATCAAGGAACTGAAGAACCTTGAGATTCCAGCAGCTTCTCCCCCTGCTTCAGGAGCAGGAGCTGGCAATGCACAGCAGCAAGCAGGAAACACTCCTGGAGCCCCTGCCGGTGCAGCTGGACAAAGCGCAGCACAAGCTGGAGGCACAGCCGGTGCTGGACAACAAGGAGCTTCAGCAGCTGGTTCTGCGCCGCAACAGGCACAGGCCACAGAGCTTCCTACGGTTAAATTAAAAGATATCGCGTCGATCAGAACGGTAGGCAAAGCAGAATCGATCTCCAGAACGAATGGACAAGAATCGATTGGTATTCAGATTGTTAAGTCTGCGGATTCCAACACGGTAAACGTAGCAGACGATGTAAATAAAGAATTGAAACAGATTAAAAAAGATCACCGTGGATTAACAACGGTTAACGTGTTTGACCAGGCAACACCGATCAAAGAATCAGTCAGCACGATGCTGAACAAAGCATTGATCGGCGGCGTGTTCGCTGTGATTATCATCCTGCTTTTCTTACGGAATTTCCGTTCAACGGTAATTGCAGTCATCTCGATTCCGTTATCCTTGTTAATGGCCATCCTGGCGCTGAAGCAGATGGATATAACGCTCAACATTATGACGCTTGGTGCGATGACAGTAGCCATTGGCCGGGTAGTCGACGATTCCATCGTTGTTATCGAGAACATCTACCGCCGGATGTCACTGAAAGGCGAGAAAGTCAAAGGCAAGGAACTGATCACATCCGCGACCCGTGAGATGTTCATCCCGATCATGTCCTCGACGATTGTGACCATCGCGGTATTCTTGCCGCTCGGTCTCGTTAAAGGACCGGTCGGAGAACTCTTCCTGCCGTTCGCATTAACGATTGTTTTTGCCCTTGTCGCATCATTGATCGTGGCCATCACAGTCGTTCCGGCTTTTGCCGATTCCTTGTTTAAAAAAGGATTAACGAACAAGAAGGAAGTTGACCACGATAAACCAGGTGCACTTGCAGGCTTATATAATAGAGTGCTGAACTGGTCGCTCAACCATAAAATTGTTACATTCAGCCTGGCCATTCTTCTTCTTGCTGGAAGTTTGTTCCTGGTTCCGAAGATCGGCGTGAGCTTCCTGCCGTCCGATGATCAGAAAATGGTCATCGCAACGTTTAACCCAGAACCAGGACAGACGAGAAAAGATGTGGAAAAAGCATCTCTAAATGCTGAAAAATTACTGATCGACCGTAAACATGTGAAGACGATCCAGTATTCCGTTGGCGGAGAAAATCCGATGAATCCGGCAGCGAGCAACCAGGCAATGTTCTTTATGGAATACGACAAAGATACTCCGAACTTTGAAAAAGAACAGAAGCGTGTCATTGATGATCTGCAGAAAACAGCGGACATAGGGGAATGGAAGGCACAAGACTTCGGGGCAACAGGCGGAAGCAACAAGCTGGATGTTCAAGTCTATGGAAACAGCATCAAGGACATCAAGCCTGTAGCTGAGAAGATCCAGAACATCATGGATGATAAGAACGCCTTGAGAAATGTGGACTCCAGCCTGTCCAAATCGTACCAGGAATACACTATTGACGCAGACCAGAAGAAGCTGAGCAAGCTTGGAATGACAGCCAGCCAAATTGGCATGGAACTGAATGAATCTGGCGATAAATCAGCGTTGACCACTCTGAAAAAAGACGGCAAGGAAATTAACGTCTATGTCAAAGTAGACAAAAGCATATACAAAGACATAAACGACCTGACTGATAAAAAGCTTCAGTCCGCGACTGGAAAAGAAGTTGCGATCAGTGACGTAGCGAAAGTGAAAAAAGGGGAAACCGCAGACACAGTAACGCGCAAAAACGATAAGATCTATGCGAGTGTAAGCGGCGACGTCACCAGCAAAAATGTAAACAAAGTATCGGCAGACGTGAAGAAGGAAATCGATAAGCTTGATCTTCCGAACGGTGTAGACGTGAAGATGGGCGGAGTGACCGAGGATATCAATGAGTCCTTCAGCCAGCTCGGTCTTGCGATGCTTGCTGCGGTTGCAATCGTTTATTTTGTACTCGTCGTAACATTCGGCGGAGCATTGGCCCCATTCGCTATCTTGTTCTCATTGCCGTTTACTTTGATCGGCGCACTGGCTGCACTTTATATTTCCGGTGAAAGTATAAGCATCTCTGCAATGATTGGTGCCCTCATGCTGATCGGTATCGTTGTAACGAATGCGATCGTGCTCATTGACCGCGTGATCCATAAAGAGAACGAAGGCCACTCTACACGTGATTCACTGCTCGAAGCAGGAGCAACCCGATTGCGTCCGATCCTCATGACCGCTCTGGCAACCATTGGAGCTCTTATCCCGCTTGCGCTCGGCTTTGAAGGCGGCGGCTTGATCTCCAAAGGTCTCGGAGTGACGGTAATTGGTGGCCTTACAAGTTCAACCCTGTTGACACTTGTCATCGTGCCAGTCGTATACGAGTTTTTGATGAAGGTGAAACGTGGAAAAAAGAAAGAAACAGCCGAATAATTCATGAACGATGAGCGGGTCTGCCGATTGGGGCAGGCCCGCTTTTTTTGTACTTTCCTATAGATACAATCAAATCCTTTGGCCTGTCGGATCCTTCAATCTATTTCAACAGAGACTGAGGGAAATCAAAGAGGCAGAACCTACCACCTCACCTTCGAAGACTAATCCCCTCGCATCATTTCCCTTTTTCCTGATAATCCAGTATACTCAGATACTAAATAGGAAGAGGAGAATAGAGAGCATGCAAAAGAATCATTCAGTACAAAACAAAAACAAAGGAAGGCTGCTGATCAGCTGTGCCGACCAGCCGGGGATTGTGGCGGCGGTGTCACAATTTTTATACAGCCAGGGAGCGAACATTGTGGAATCGAATCAACATTCCACAGATCCGGAGGGCGGCACATTTTTTATGCGTATTGAGTTTGAATATGAAGGTTTGGAGGAAAACGCTTCAAACCTGAAAGAGGCTTTTGCCGCCATTGCTGAAAACTTCGAAATGGACTGGCGCCTCTCACTGGCGTCCCAGCTAAAAAAGACGGGGGTCTTTGTTTCAAAAGAACCGCACTGTCTGCTTGAGCTTTTATGGGAGTACCAGAGCGGGGAACTTGACGCAGAAATCGCGCTCGTGATCAGCAATCATGAAGATTCCAGAACGTTTGTTGAATCGCTCGGTATTCCGTACTATTACATACCGGCGAATAAGGATATCCGTAAAGAAGTGGAAAAGAAACAGCTGCAGCTTTTGGAAGAGAATCAAATCGAACTGATCATTCTCGCCCGTTACATGCAGATTCTGACGCCGGACTTCGTATCGCAGCACCCGAACCGGATCATCAATATTCATCATTCTTTCTTGCCGGCGTTTATCGGTGCGAAGCCGTATGAACGTGCGTACGCAAGGGGAGTAAAGCTGATCGGTGCGACTTCTCATTATGTGACCAATGATCTGGATGAAGGTCCGATCATTGAACAGGGAGTGCAGCGGGTCAGTCACCATCATAATGCCGAGGATTTGAAAAGAATCGGCCGTTCCGTTGAGCGAAGTGTACTTGCACGAGCGGTAAATTGGCATCTGCAAGACCGAGTGATTGTTCACGAAAATAAGACGATTGTTTTTCATTAATTCCAAATTATTTTTAAAATATAACTTTTCACCGCTTCGTTGTAAAAAGCATGTAAATATATTAAAATGACCTTTATTCCTTAAACTAAAATAGTATCCTTGTATAGTATCAGTTCAATCCATCGGTCTGATAGTCTCTACCTGGCAGCCGTCAAATGCCGGACTACAAGGAAGTGTGAAACCAACGAGAGTCTCGCTCAACACTGAGCAGAATCGGTCATTTTGCGATAGTGCTCTGCTGTAATGAACGAACGTGTATGCTCTTATTTTCATGCTTTCTGGTCCGATGGCTGAAAGCAGGGAAATAAGGGCATTTTATATACGGAAAAAACATACAGCGGGAGTGGTTAGATTTGTATTTTTTGATGAATCTGTTAGGTGTGCTAGTTGTGGTGGGCGTTGTCTATTTATGTTCTCCGGATCGAAAAAAGGTAAGATGGAAATCCATCGGAATCCTATTTGCTGTTGAATTGCTGATCACCTGGTTTATGCTAGGGACAAAGATCGGCACCAGGATCATTGATCAGTTTGCCGCATTTTTTTCTTGGCTCATTGAATGCGCAAACGACGGAACGGCCTTTGTGTTTCCTTCCGTGATGGCCAATAAGAACATCGATTTTTTCTTTAGTGCACTGCTTCCTATTATTTTCGTCGTTACGTTCTTTGACATTCTTTCTTATTTTGGAATCTTAACATGGATCATCGATAAAGTCGGTTGGGTCATCTCAAAGATTTCGGGGCTGCCGAAGCTGGAGAGCTTTTTCTCGATTCAGATGATGTTCCTTGGCAATACAGAAGCACTTGCCGTTATCCGTCAGCAGCTGGTCGTACTGAAACAGCACAGGCTGCTCACTTTCGGCCTGATGAGCATGAGCAGTATCAGCGGCTCTATTATCGGAGCATATTTGACGATGGTGCCGGCAACCTATGTATTTGCTGCGATTCCTCTCAACTGTTTGAATGCCTTGCTCCTGGCGAGTATCCTGCATCCTGTTCATGTGTCAAAAGAGGAAGATGTCGTTTACGTCCCGGCAAAGGAAGAGAAGAAGGATTTCTTTTCAACGATTTCTAACAGTATGCTTGTCGGGATTCGCATGGTCATTGTCATTCTCGCGATGGTTATCGGCTATGTGGCACTGACGTCCGCGTTGAACGGCATCCTTGGATTCTTTATCAACGGATTGACTATCCAAAAAATCTTCTCGTTCATCTTTAGTCCTTTTGCCTTTTTGCTTGGGCTCCCGGTTCATGATGCGATGTATGTCGCAAAATTGATGGGAATCAAACTGGCGACCAATGAATTTGTAGCGATGATGGACTTGAAAAATGAGATTAAAAACTTGCCTCCGCATACGATCGCCGTGGCGACCACATTCCTGACATCGTTTGCGAACTTCAGCACAGTCGGTATGATCTATGGAACGTACAACTCCGTTTTAGGAGACGAAAAATCTACGATCATCGGCAAGAACGTCTGGAAGATGCTCGTCAGTGGAATGGCTGTATCACTGCTGAGTGCGATGCTGGTCGGATTGTTTGTTTGGTAAGTGAAAAAACCTTCTGGAAACACGTTTCCGGAAGGTTTTTTGTTTTGAATTTTTTTACATAGGAATTATTGAAAATTCACAAACGAAATAATATTATGTTTGTAAATGAATAAACATTTATAGGGGATGTTTGTATATGTCGATTTCGGATTTGTTTTGGGAAGCTCCGTTGGAGGATTTGAAAAAAGGATATAAAGAGGATGAGCAGGAGTTTGTGTGTCTTTTATGCGGGAACACCATTGAAAAAGGCATCATCTACCCTGAAAATAACGTCTTGTACGAAGCGGAAAAATATATGACTCTTCATATTGGCCGTGAGCACGGTTCCGTTTTTCAATATCTGGTCGGATTGAATAAGAAACTCACCGGCTTAACGGATCATCAAAACCGGCTTCTGCGCCTTTTTTATGAAGGGAAAAGCGATGTGGAAATCAAACAGGAGATGGAGGTCGGCAGCACATCAACCATCAGGAATCACCGTTTCGTACTGAAAGAAAAGGAACGCCAGGCAAAAATGCTGCTGACGATGATGGAATTGCTGAAAGAAAAAGATCAGCACGCTCCTCCGATGATCGCACCTCATCAGACGGCAACCATGATCGATGAACGTTACAATGTGACGAAGGAGGAGAAGGAGAAGATGGTCAAAAAGTACTTTATTGACGGAACGATGGCACTCAAAACATTTCCCTCAAAGCAAAAACAAAAGCTTATTGTTATCCGGGAAATCTCCTCTTTATTTGCCGCTGAGAAAACGTACACCGAAAAAGAGGTCAATGAAATATTAAAGACGGTCTATCATGATTACGTAACTTTGAGAAGATACATGATCGCTTATGGATTTCTGGATCGAAAAGCCGATGGAAGTGCGTACTGGCTGAAAAAATAAACGAGAGAAGGAAAGTACCTTGGACAGGAAAAAAGAATTAAAACAACAGTACATGGAAACGAAAATTGAAGCCGGTGTCTACCAGATCAGGAATACCGCTAACCATAAAATCTTCATCGGAAGCACTTTGAATTTAAAAACGTTCAACGGGAAAAGATTTGAGCTGGAACAAGGCACCAGCATGAACAAACTACTTCAGGAAGATTGGCAGAAATTTGGTAAAGACGCCTTTGAATTTGAAGTGCTGGAGGTTTTAGAGAAGAAGAGAGTGGTTACTTTAATGAGAAAAAAGCGCTTGAGAAATTGGAAGACAAATGGCTGCAGGAGCTTAAGCCGTTTGGGAGACGCGGTTACAATAAGGAGAAAGCGCAATGAATGCGAATGAAATGCTGAAGGGAAACCTGCAAAGACGACTGTAATGAAACCGATGCTTTTGTTTCTTGTCCCGCTGTTTTTCAGCAATATCATGCAGTCGATCGGGCAGGTGGCCGGGATGTTCATTATCGGCAGATGGCTCGGGGTGGACAGTGTGGCTGCCATCTCTGCTTTCTTTCCACTGTTCTTCCTGCTCATTTCTTTTATGATCGGAATTGGTTCAGGAAGCTCCACGAGCGGAGGGAACTGTGGATATGGCTCACAGTCTGTTGATGATCACGCTGTGTAGCTATGTCATCATGGGTCATTCGGCCATCTTGAACGCAGCGATGAGAGCGAGCGGAACGGTTCTTTGGCCGACGGTGTTCAGTATCCTTCCGATCTGGCTCGTCGAAGTTGCCAACCGCCTATTATCTTTCTCAATACACGAGCCTTGAAATCAGAGGAATCTGGGTTGGTTATCCTGCAGCCTTTATCGCAGGCCTTGCATTGCAGTATGGATATTACCGGCTGTCATGGAGAAACAAGAAGATTGTCCGTCTGATCGATTAATAAAAACCTCTTTGGGTGAAACCAAAAAGGTTTTATTTCGTATTAAATGGTGGAATGCTTGTTTAGGAGGTTTACATGCAGAATTGGATTACAGACATTATTGAGCAGTTTGGCTATATCGGCGTCTTTTTTATGATTGCCCTTGAAAATATTTTTCCGCCCATCCCCTCTGAGGTCATTCTGACGTTCAGCGGCATGATGACATCTTTCTCCAGTCTTTCGATCTGGGGAGTCATCCTGGCAGCGACTGCAGGCTCGGTTTTTGGAGCTGCTGTTCTTTTCAAAGTGGGCACCTTTCTTGATGTTCCCAGATTGGAAAAAATCGTGGACCGCTGGGGAAAAGTTTTACGGTTAAAAAGAGAAGATATCTATAGAGCAGATTCCTGGTTTGATAAATATGGATACTGGGCCGTGCTTCTTTGTCGCCTTGTTCCACTTATCCGAAGCCTCATTTCTATTCCGGCGGGAATGTCGGGTATGAGATTCAGTCTGTTCCTTCTGTTTACGACGATCGGTACGCTCGTGTGGAACACGATTCTCGTTTATGTCGGAGCAGCATTCGGCCGCAACTGGGAACAGGTCGTTCAGTTCATGGACATCTATTCCAACATCATGTACGCCCTGCTTGCTGTCGGGCTGCTGCTGTTTGTCATCCTATTTGTGAAAAAAAGAAGAAAGCATTAAAGCTGTCCGCCAGTCAGGGCGGACAGCCTTTTTATTGTGATTTCGCTGTTCCATCTTTGATGGGAACCGGTTTTGAAGGAGGAAGAGAAAGAACTCCTGATGCCGTCAGTACACCTAAGATCACAAAGACCACTCCGAACAGCTGAGAAGCAGTGACGGCTACTCCTGTCATAGCCGAAATGATCATCGTAACGACAGGAACAAGGTTAAAAAATAAAGAGGTTTTGCCGGCGCCGATTTTTTTGATGCCAACATTCCACCATAAATAACCGAGAACCGTCGTACATAAAGCCATGAATAAGATGGCTCCCCAGGCTCCAGGCGGATGAGATGCATTTTCTGCTGAAGTGCCTGTAAATAAGGAGATAGCAATTAATGCGGCGGCACCGATCAGCATGGGATATGCCGTTGTTTCAAGAGAAGAACTGCCTTTCACCCCGGCTAAATACTCCGTAGCTTGCCCAGCAGAGGTTTCCGCCAAGGATGATAAGATCTCCTTTGGAAAAGGACAAGCTCAATAACGTTGCCCAGGAACCTTGGGTGATGACTAAAACGACACCGATGAAGGCGAACACAATGCCGGCCATGCGCTGTTTAGTCAGTTTTTCTTTTAGCAGGAACAGTGCTAAAAACGACGTCAAGATCGGGTTTGTACTCATGATAAGCGCCCCATTGATCGATGACGTATATTTCAGTCCGGCGAAGAACAAAGCGTTGAACCCGAACACCCCGATGAGGCCGAGAGCGATGAAGGCAGCAGCATTCTGAGATATCGTTGCTTTCTTTATACCTTCTTTAGCGGTTAAAATCAGGAAAATCACGAGTGCCGCGATGCCAAAGCGCCAGGCGGCAGCTGAGGCCGGAGCAAAATAACCCACTGCATATTTGCCAAGATTAAACGTGGCTCCGGTAAACACCGCAAAACCGAGGAGCATGAGATAAACGGATAGATTCTTCATCTCGTTTCTTCCTCTTCCAATAACGTGTGGTACGTTTGAAGCTTTTCCCGGGTGATTTCCATGATGGCTTCCAGTTCTCGGTTTTTATCTTCCATGTTTCTTAAATGTTTTTCCAGGATGTCCACTCTTTTGGTCAGTGTGGGAGCGGGTTTGTAATCCGGATCTTCTTCCATACTGTCCCATATACAGCCATCCTGTACAAACTCTTTTATCTCTTCCAGGGGCATGCCCGTACCCTTCAGGCTTTTTAAAAACTTGATGAATCCAATATCTTTTGTTGAATACAGCAGCTTGTGTCCATTCATCCTTCCGGGTGCCGGCAGCAAACCCATTTTTTCATAGTATCGCAGCGTATAGGCACTGATTCCTGTGTATCGGGCAGCCTCACTGATCGTATACATCGTCCATCATCCCTTTCTTCTGCTTTCATCAAGCTTACAACTTAGAGCTGACTCTAAGTCAAATGGAATTTTTTATTTTGGGTACATATATATTTTTCAAGTAAACCCCGTAAGATAGCACATAGGGTTTGTTGTAGCAGTAAAAACAAATCACAGCTAAAGAGGGGTCTGGCAAAAATGGGTGAATTAATGGGGATGAAGACTGTGCTCGTAACAGGGTATGCGAAAGCACCGCAGGCAAACTATATGTTTGAAGTCTGCAAGACATCAGGCATCGTCCTGGAGATCAACATGGAAACCAATGAAATCGTTAATGCCGAATTTACGTTTGCTACGGAACTAGCTCGCGATTTTCTGAGAAGAGTCATCGTCAATTATAATTTAGCACAGGGGATTGACGGACTCATTCAGAGAATAGAAGATTATTATTACACCCCTTCCACCCCTTCCGTCATCATGGCGGTGAAGGCGGCTTATAAACGATATTTGGAGAAAATGAGATATTCTCAAACAATAACCTGATCAACGAAATGTAGCAGAAAGGGGCTTGTCCATTCGGATGGGCTCTTTTTTTCCCCGTGAAGAGGATTTTTAGTAAAATAGAGCCAATTAAAAGAAAGAAGAAAGTTCAAGCAGAAGGATGTGAGCAGCGGGACGTAATCTGCTGAATAAAATGAAAATAAAAATTATCATCGCGGATGACAATTCCTTTATTCGGGAAGGGATGAAAATTATTTTAAACACGTATGGGGATTTTGACGTGCTTGCCACAGTTAATGACGGCCAGGAAGCGTTCCACTATTGTAAATGGAATGAAGTGGACATCGCGCTTCTTGATGTGAGGATGCCTAATATGAACGGTGTAGAGGCGACAAAGCTGATCGCAGAACAAACATCAGCCAAGCCTATGATTCTCACCACTTTTGATGATGATGAGTACATATTGGATGCCATAAAAAACGGGGCAAAGGGTTACTTGTTAAAAAATACGGAGCCTGAACGGATCCGCGACGCCATTAAGAGTGTCTATCATGGCAACACGGTCATGCAGGACGTCGTTCTGGATAAACTGAAATCAAATATGGACGGAAGCAAAAAAGCAGAGACAAAAATCGATGCCAGTCTTTTCACTGAACGCGAGATGGGGATCATGGCGCTCATCGCGAAAGGATACTCTAATAAATCCATCGCGAAGCAGCTTTTTATCTCAGAAGGTACGGTCGCAAACTACATTACGTCTATTTTAGGAAAAACAGGGTTGGAGCACAGGACACAGATTGCTATTTATTATTTAACGGGATCTGTGGAGTAAGAGATAAAACAATGGAGCTATGGATCATTTACACCAAGCTGATCGTCGTCCTTTTTCTTGCGTCCAGCTATGCCCACATGAATGTGGAAAATCTGCCATGGATCATATTTTGCCTCCTTTTATATGTGAGCTTAAATATCGCCATGTATATCTTGAATAGTGAAAGACTCAAAGTCGTTGTGCTGCTTTTATCCATTGCGATGATCTATTTGTCATTCCTGTATGTGCATCCCTTGTTGATACTGCTTCTTCCTATTAATTTCTATGAACTGGCATCACGCTATGTTAAGGCGAAATGGATTCTTCTGGGGCTAGGCCTGATACCCGTGTTCTACCTGACGCAGGGAAAGTACATCTATGGTCTGGTCTCTGCGTTTAGCTTTGTGCTGTTCACCATGACCACCCGTTATTCTGAAAAACTTATTCAGTACGAGGACAAGCTTGATAAAATGAGACACGATATGCAGTGTCTGACAGCAAACCTTAACGAAAATCAGGAATTTATTAAGCAGTCTGAATACACACATCGGCTGGAGGAGCGGAACCGCATCTCCCAGCAAATCCATGACAGCATCGGCCATTCCATGACAGGTGCACTGATCCAGATGGAAGCAGCCAAAAGCCTGATGGGAATGGATACAGGGAAAGCGAAAGAACTGCTGGAGAATGCGATTGTCATTTCAAAAAAGGGGATCGAGGACATACGGATTACGTTGAAAAATATGAAGCCACCCACCGAACAGATGGGGGTGCAGAGAATGAAGCTGATGATTGAAGAGTTTTCTGTCAAGCATCGGATCAGAACCCTCTTTGTCTATAAAGGAAATATGGACGTGATCACTCCGATTCAATGGAAGATTATTGCGGAGAACGGGACAGAAGCGCTTACGAATTCCATGAAGTATGGCAAAGCCACGGAAATTTCAATCGAGATCCACGTGCTGAACCGTATGATCAAAGCCGAGGTCAAGGACAATGGGATCGGTGTACGTAAAGTAGTCAAGGGCCTTGGGATCATAGGCATGGAAGAAAGAACAGCTTCGGTAAACGGTAAGATTATTGTAGATGGTACGAATGGATTTTCAGTCACTACGCTGCTTCCGATAGGCTAAGTGAAGGGCCTCATATCCAATTTATGAAGATTCTCATGTGAGAAGAGTGAACTAATGCACTGCCGTTGGTTCACTCTTTTTCCGTATAATGACAATATAAACCATACACATGAGGTGAGATGATGAACGTTTTAGAAATCAATAACCTGACAAAAAAATTCGGTGACTTCATCGCTGTAGACAATATGTCCCTAACCATTAAAGTAGGTGAAATTTTTGGATTTCTCGGGTCGAACGGTGCTGGAAAAAGTACAACGATCAACATGATTGTCGGCTTGCTGAGAAGCAACGAAGGGGAGATCAAAATCCTTGGCAAGAACATCGCAAACCACAGCAAGTTTGCCAAGATGAACATTGGGATTGTGCCGCAGGACCTAGCCATCTATGAGGATATGACAGCCTACGAAAATGTCCGATTCTTCGCCGGTCTTTACGGGCTGAGAGGCGCTGAACTAAACAACCGGGTAACAGAAGCGCTGGATTTTGTCGGTTTGCATGATAAACAAAAAAGCTTTCCAAAGAACTTCTCCGGCGGGATGAAAAGAAGGCTGAACATCGCGTGCGCGATTGCCCATCAGCCAAAATTAATCATCATGGATGAACCGACGGTCGGCATTGATCCACAATCCAGGAACTATATTTTGAACTCCGTCAGAAAACTGAACGAGAAGGGCTGTACTGTCATCTACACGAGCCATTATATGGAGGAAGTCGAAGAAATCTGTTCCAGAATCGCTATTGTCGATCACGGCAAGGTCATCGCAGAAGGAACAAAAGAACAGCTGAAGGCCATTATTACAGATACGAAAGACATCTGGGTCAACGTGAAATCAAACGAAAGCATTGAAGAAAATGAATTAAAAGAGATCAACGGCGTTAACACGGTCCAGGTGGAAGAGAACATTATTAAAATCAATTCTCAAGCGGAAGTCGGCAACTTAAATAAAATCATCCAATACTTTATCAACCGGGAAATAGAAATTCGCTCTCTCCAGGAACAGGCGCCAAACCTCGAAACCGTCTTCCTCACCCTAACCGGAAGGAATTTGAGGGATTAAAGATTAATTGGCTTACGCTAGAAGCCAATTAATCCCTACGGCGAAAGAGCAAAAAAGTGCACTCCTTTTTTGCGGGCTACAGGGAGAAAACAACCTAGAAAGAGCAAATAGGAAAAATCGGCTTTAGACGATTTGTTCCTACCATTTGTCATGTCAGTCAATTCTTCAAGGAAAAATGACGTCAGTCAATTCTTCCTACCTTTTGAAAAGCTCAAAGAACCTATAAGAAAACTCAAAGAACCTATGAACTCTAACAAAAATACCTAAGGAGGTCCTCTCCATTGAACGTGTTTAATATTGCACTTCAACATTTAAAAATCAGCATCAGGGATACGAGAACACTGATCTTCATGCTGGCATTTCCGATCGTGATGATGCTGGTTCTCGGCTCTGCCTTATCCAATACGTTTGATCACCATATTAAGATTGATAAAATGCATGTCCTTTATAAAGAAAAGGAGGACACCAGCTTCTCCCCGTATTTTAGAGAATTTAGGAAGGCTGCCAAAAAAGAAAATATTTATTTTTATAAAGCCTCCAACAAGATGGATGGAAAAAAAGAAGTGAGAAAGAACCGCTACGATGCTTATGTGGAAGTTTCCAATAAGGGCTTAAGCTTTTACGGAAGTGAACGAAGCAGCATCCAAAGCAGTATTGTTGAAGGGATGCTGACAGCTTTTGCTGATAAATACAATCTCGTCAGCCAAGTGGCGAAAGTGAAGCCGGATCAGACACAGACGGTGCTGGCAAACAGTACGCCTGGTGATTATGTAAAAGAGAAGTCATTGAATGCCGATAAAGCGCCGGGTTCGATGGATTATTATGCAGTGGCTGTAACGACCATGATCGCTTTATACGGAGCCATGGGGGCATCCTTTTTGCTCAGAGGAGAGAGGACAAGAAACACAGCGGTACGTTTGGCGACCGCACCGATCAGCAAGGCTGAAATTTTTCTAGGGAAAATTATCGGGAGCATTATGCTGAACCTGCTGTCCCTTCTACTGATTATCGCTGTGAGTTCCGTTCTGTTTAATGCAAACTGGGGTGATCATCTCGGCTTGATCATCGTCATCTTACTATCTGAAGTTTTCCTGGCTGTAAGCTTTGGTATCGGAATCAGTTACATGGCGAAAACAGGAGAGGCTGCAAGGACGATCATCCTCATCGTAGTTCAGCTCGCTTCCTTTTTCGGCGGTGCGTATTTTAAAATCGATAATCCCGATGGCTTCATGAAGCTCGTCACGAACCTTTCACCGTTGACTTGGGCAAACACAGCCATCAATAAAATTATCTATAATAATGACCTTGCAGCTTCACTGCAGGTTATCGGTTTAAATCTCGGGGTAGCTATCATCTTTTTAACGATTGCCATTGTGGCTTTCAATCGACGGGAGGGTTTTTAAGTGAAAGAGATTCTTTGGCTCGTAACAAATTCTCTTCGCTCCATCATTAAAAATAAAAGAAGGCTTTTTACTTACCTGTTTGTTCCACTGATCGGGATTCTGATTGGAATCGCTGTTTATGGCAATACAGGTCCCACTACCATGCATGCTGGCGTCGTCAATGAAGATCATGGCAAAATTGCCAATGACACCGCTAAATTTGTTGACGGAATAACCAATGTTAAAGTAACAAACGTTCTTCCTTCCCAGGTTAAAGATAAAATTGCTTCAGGAAAGCTGGATTGTGTCATTGTTGTCGGTTCCGGATTCTCAAACAGTGCGATGAACGGCAATCCGGAACACATCGAGATCATTTCCATTAAAGGGGCATCGATCACTGGTTTCGTCAAATCGTATGTGAATACCTATTTGTCTAATATAGCTGGTTTAAGCAAGGCGGCTGGCGGTGACCAGGCTGTGTTTCAAAAAATGTATGAGCTGTATCGTGCTTCAGACTTTAAAGTTTCAGCACAGTCACTAAAAGATACCTCCAAAAATAATGATATAACGAACCAGACGGTCGGTTTCCTTATTATGATCATGCTTTCTTGTGCAGGCGGATTATCAGAGATCATCCTTCAGGAAAAAGAAAACAGAACGTACTTGAGGTTAATGTCATCACCGATCAACAGCCGTAAATACGTTTTCTCAAATGTAGTGGTTAACATGATCATCATGACAGTACAGATCTTCATTACACTAACGTTTATGACACAGGTGTTCCATATATCTACGGGAATCCCGTTCTTGACTATGGTGGAGATTTTAATGATTTTCGCTCTAGCAGGTGTTGGATTATCGCTTGTGATCACCGCATTTGCATCCACCACGGCTTCAGCCGGAGCGCTGCAAAATTTGATCATGACACCGTCTTGTCTGCTGGCCGGCTGCTTCTGGCCGGTGGATATCATGCCGAAGACCCTGCAAAAAATCGCCGACTTTCTTCCACAGAGATGGCTGCTGGATACCTTTACACAGCTGCAAAAAGGCCACTCGCTGAGCAGCCTTTCGCTGAACATCTCCATTCTTTTCGCTTTCGCACTGGCTTTCTTCTTGATTGCCATCTACAAATTCAGCCGCGGCAACAATGTAAGGAACTTTATTTAATAAGAAACCCCTTTGGGCCGGCCAAAGGGGTTTTTGCTCTACGGTTTTAAGACGACTTTAATGCATTCGTCTTCATGGTCATTGAACGTTTGATAGGCCTGGCTTGCCTGATCGAGCGGGACACGGTGGCTGATAATCTCGGTCGGGTCAAACTCGCCGTTTGAAATTTTATCAAAAAGCAGCGGCATAGTGAATAACAGGAGCCTGTCCCATTTTAAGTGTGATGTTTCTCTCAAAAATATTGCCGAGCGGGAACATGTTGTACATGGACCCATATACACCGGTCAGCTGGATTGTTCCAAACTTTTTGACCGCGTTGATGGCAATCTGGATGGCGCTCAACGTAGCTCCCTGCAATTTCAGCTTTTGTTCAATCGCTTCAACAGGCGACTTCTTGCCATCCATTCCTACACAGTCGATGACAACATCTGCACCGCCTCCGGTAATCTCTATCCTCGAATTGATCGAAGTTGAAGGCTTCTACATTGTTGATTTTCACTGCATGGTTGAGACGGTATCTTAAGTTATCCACGGCAATCACCCGCCTGGCACCTTTCATCCAGGCGAATTTTTGTGTCATTAAGCCGATCGGGCCGCAGCCAAGCACGACGACAGTGTCTCCTTTTTTTACTCCGGAGTTCTCAACGCTCCAATAGGAAGTGGGGAGGACATCAGACATGAAAAGGAGCGATTCATCCTCTAGCTCACATGATTCCCGAATAACGAACGGCATGAAATTTCTATACGGCACTCTTAAGTATTCAGCTTGTCCGCCGAGGTAGTTTCCGTAGCGCTCGGTGAACCCGAAGTACCCGCTCGTATCCATTTCAGGGTTTCGGTTGGAGTTATCACACTGGCTCTCCATATCGTGCTGGCAATAGAAACAGTGGCCGCAGGAAATGTTGAAGGGAAGCACCACCCTGTTGCCTTTTTTTACTCTTGTTACCTCCGGACCAACTTCTTCCACGATTCCCATGGGTTCGTGGCCAA
The DNA here is from genome assembly GCF_050468105.1 of Fictibacillus sp. NRS-1165. NCBI lineage: Bacteria > Bacillati > Bacillota > Bacilli > Caryophanales > Fictibacillaceae > Fictibacillus > Fictibacillus sp. NRS-1165. The sequence continues at coordinate 27,493 of NZ_JBDPNU010000039.1, read as the reverse complement.
TGACATAATCCTTTTCAGCCGGGAGTGCTCCCTGGTAGATGTGAAGATCAGATTCCGCAGATGGCTGTTGATGTAATGCGGACGATAATGTCTTCCTTTTCCTGCAGTTTGGGATCCTCTACATTTTTCACTTCAATTTTCTTTGTTCCTTGAAAAGTAACGGCCTTCATAATCAACCTCCTAAAATTAGGATAAAATCCTATACCCTTAGAGAGGTTTTTTTACCCTTCATTTACATAAACAATAAAGAGCGGTTCCTGCCCTTTTTTCCTCATGAGCAGGAACCGCTCTTTATCATCTTTTATGGATTTGTAGACCACATGCCTGCGTTTTTAATAAAAATGCGTGGGTTTAATTTCAGCTGGGAGACCATGAATTCGGCCATATCTTCAGGCTGCATCACTTTTTCCGGGTTTCCGTCCGTCAGATTTGTATCAATGGCCAAATCTGTAGCCACCGTACTTGGTGTTAGGGCACTGACACGAATATTATGTTTTCTTACTTCAAGCATAAGGGATTCGGTTAGTCCTAATACTGCAAATTTAGAAGCACTGTACGCACTTGTTATTGGTGCACCTTTTTGCCCTGCTGATGACGAAATATTAATGATATCGCCTGCTTTTCTTTCGATCATTCCCGGCAGAACTGCTCTTGTAACGTTGTAAACGCCCATTAAATTTACGTCTACGATATTTTTCCACTCTTCAGGAGAAAGTTCAAGGAATCCGCCAAATTTAGCGATCCCGGCACTATTGATTAAAATATCGATGGAGTTGAGCTCCTCTACAATGCTTTTTACAGCCTGATCAACAGCATTGCCATGCGTAACGTCAGCTTCTGCAATCGATACTTTCACGCCATATTTTTTCAATTCTGCTGCTGTTTTTTCAAGGTTTGAACGGTTTTTTCCTATCAGGCCAACATGGATACCTTCATTAGCAAAAGCGATCGCTGTTGCACGTCCGATCCCTCTTCCGGCTCCAGTGATGAGCGCAGTTTTTCCTATTAATGTTTGCAATTAGTTCTCCTCCTTTATGTAGACGAGAAACGGACTGCTCTTGGCAGTCCTGTCCCGTTTTTAATGAATATCTATTCCAAATTGGCATGCCGTCCGAACATGGTATCGGTATCCAGCCCTTTTCTTTCCATAAAACGTAAAATCACGGCATCAAAAAACAACAGAAGTGTTTGTTCGAATAGAGATCCCATCGGCTGAATGGTCTTGTAGTCATTTTCCGATTGATCTTTTGGAGAGCCAGGTAATTTTACGCAGACATCGGCCAATTTGCCAAGAGTCGAGTCGGGAAAGATGGTCACTGCAATAACTTTACCCCCAATGCTTTTCGCTTTTTCGGCCATTGAAATAAGGCTTTTTGTTTCCCCGGAACCTGAACCGAAAATGATGAGATCGTCCTCGGTCAGGTTAGGAGTAACGATTTCACCGATGACATAGGAATCTAATCCCATGTGCATCATTCGCATGGCAAAGGATTTTCCCATCAATCCGCTCCGGCCAGCTCCTGCAACAAAAATCTTCTTGGCTTTCAGAATTTCATCTACGAGCTTTTCGGCCTCTTGATCTGAAATTAAGTCCGCTGCCCGGCTTAATTCCTTCACTATTTCTGTATAATAATGTGAAGTATTCATGTTGAAAAATCCTTAGCTTTGTTTTACTAATTTTTGGATTTCAGCTGCCGTTGCTTTTTTATCATCTTGTCCAGTAATACCGCCGCCTACAATAACAAGGTCAGGCTGAGCTGCAACAACTTCAGGCAATGTTTCTAATTTAATTCCGCCTGCGACAGCCGTTTTTGCATTTTTAACGACACCTTTGATCGCTTTTAAGTCTTCAAACGAGTTTTTTCCGACAGCTTGTAAATCATAACCTGTATGGACACAAATATAGTCAACGCCAAGCTCATCAAGCTCTTTGGCTCGTGTTTCGATATCTTTAACGGCAATCATGTCCACAAGAATTTTTTTGTTTTGTTTTTTTGCTTCATCCACCGCACCTTGAATGGATGCATCTTCAGCTGCCCCAAGGATGGTAATGATGTCTGCACCGGCTTCAGATGCCTTCATGACTTCATATCCTGCAGCATCCATAATCTTTAAGTCGGCAAGGACTTTCAAGTTCGGAAATGCTTTTTTCATTTCTTTAACAGCTCTAAGACCTTCGTTGATGACAACCGGTGTACCGATCTCAACGATATCGATATGTTCTTCAACCTCTTTCACTAATTTGATGGCTTCTTCTGTATTTACAAGATCTATCGCTAATTGTAGTTCCATTTTTGCCTTCTCCTCCTGTGGTGTTTTATCTATGATGCACATCATAGTTTTTCTTTTGGCGGCTGTTTTATCCATCAAGGAACAATTGTAAGTATACTCTTCATGTTTACGTTTTGTGAAGTACTGACTTTAATATTACATAGTGTCAAAAAGTATACTATGAGGTATAATAAGGATGGAGGTGATATACGATGTCACGAATGGACGGTAAATTGTTTAACTGTGAGAAAGAATTAACATTATCTGTCATCGGTGGAAAGTGGAAAATGATTATTTTATGGCACTTGGGGAAAGAAGGAACGAAACGGTTTGGTGAGCTGAAGGCTCTTATACCCGGCATCACTCAGCGCATGCTCGTTAACCAGCTTCGCGAACTGGAAGAAGATAGGATTGTCCACCGCGAAGTTTACCCTGTCGTTCCGCCAAAAGTCGAGTATTCTTTGACGAAGCAAGGTGAGAGCCTGATGCCTATTTTGGATGCCATGTACCAATGGGGGAAGGATTACATGGTAACCATGGATATGAAACCGATAGACGAGGTAAAGTAATCCCGTCCGAAAAGGGACGGGATTTTTTTATGTTTATGAAAGTGCTATTTGTAAAACAATTGTATTTGTTCCTAACAACATTTAAACTATTTATAAAATATTCTGAATATATGTGCAAGTTATGCATGCCATGAGAGGTGAGAACATGAAACAGCAAACCATTGAACAAACAACAGAACAAACATTTTATGATCATGAACGATATCCTTTTTCTTCCCGTCGTTCAGTAACGTACGGAAAAAAAGGAATGGTCGCAACATCTCAGCCGCTTGCGGCACAGGCAGGCCTGGATATCTTAAAAAAAGGCGGAAATGCCATTGATGCGTCCATTGCCACAGCAGCCTGCCTTACCGTGGTTGAACCGACATCGAATGGAATCGGAGGCGATGCTTTTGCGCTCGTCTGGACGAAAGGCGGTTTGCATGGTTTGAACTCAAGCGGTCCGGCTCCGCAAAGCATTTCCATTGAAACTCTTAAGCACGAAGGGTACGACAAAATTCCAAAATACGGCTGGTATCCGGTAACTGTCCCCGGTGCACCTGCAGCATGGGCGGAATTATCGAGCCGTTTTGGAAAACTGCCCCTGACTGAAGTGCTTCAGCCGGCCATTACTTATGCAGAGGAAGGCTATCCGGTTTCTCCAGTACTCGGAAAGTATTGGAAAAGAGCTTTTGAATCTTATAAAAATGAACAGAAATCCGATGAATTTAAAAGCTGGTTTGAGACTTTTGCGCCTGATGGAAGAGCGCCGGAAATCGGTGAAATATGGCGCTCACCCGATCATGCGGCTACTTTAAAAGAGATTGCTGAAACGAACGGAGAATCTTTTTACAGAGGGAAATTGGCCGACAAGATCAGCACAGCCTCCGAAAGTGAAGGCGGTTTTTTAAGAAAAGAGGATCTTGCGGCTTTTCATCCGGAATGGGTTGAACCGATTAAGGCGGAGTATAAAGGATATGAGGTATGGGAGATCCCTCCGAATGGCCAGGGGATTGTGGCGTTAATGGCACTTAACATTTTAAAGGGATATAATTTTCCTGAAGCGAAGTCAGCAGACAGGTACCACAAGCAGATTGAAGCGATGAAGCTCGCCTTTATGGATGCGAAAAAATATGTGACAGATACTACCCATATGAATGTAGCAGCTGAAGCCCTTTTATCCGATCAATACGCAGAAGAACGAAGGAAACTCATCGGCCGACAAGCAATGATGCCTGGACCGGGGACACCGCCAAAAGGCGGCACAGTCTATCTTGCTGCAGCTGATGAAGAAGGGAACATGGTATCCTTTATCCAAAGCAACTACATGGGTTTTGGTTCTGGAATCGTGGTGCCAAACACCGGGATCAGCCTTCAGAACAGGGGACATGATTTTTCACTGGATCCCGCCCACGATAACTGCCTTCGTCCAGGCAAGAGGACGTATCATACGATTATCCCTGGTTTCCTGACAAAAGAAGGAAACGCAATCGGTCCGTTCGGCGTTATGGGAGGATACATGCAGCCCCAGGGACATGTTCAGGTCATCATGAATACAGTGGACTTTCAGCAGAATCCTCAATCTGCACTTGATGCACCAAGATGGCAATGGATCGAAGGGAAGCACGTGCTGGTTGAACGTTCACTGCCACAGCATATTGCCGAGGAGCTGGCACGGAAAGGCCATCACGTCAAAGTCTCACTGGACACAGGGGATTTTGGGAGAGGGCAGATCATATGGCGGCATCCTGAGACCGGTGTACTGGCAGGAGGAACAGAAGGCCGGACAGATGGGGCTGTGGCTGCCTGGTAGAAATAACTTTCATAAGGATTTGATGCATTAATGACCTATCTACAATTATTTATTGCCTTTTTTCGATCAGGCATCCTAGGCTATGGAGGCGGTCCGTCTTCCATACCGCTCGTACATAAAGAAGTGGTAGAAAAGTTTAAATGGATGAATGATGAGGAATTTGGTGATGTGCTTGCACTTGGAAATGCTTTACCGGGCCCGATCAACACAAAGATGGCGGGTTACATCGGCTACCGGGTGGCCGGATTGACAGGAATGCTCACGGCACTTCTTTCTTCCATTCTTCCGACCATTTTGCTTATGATTGTCCTTCTGACCTCACTCGCACAGTATAAGGATAACCCGTGGGTTCAAGGGATGACCAAGGGTGTGCTTCCTGTTGTAGCCGTAATGCTAGCAGTGCTGACGTGGCAGTTTTTCACCAGTGCAAAAAAAGGCCTTGGAATGAAGCTCAGCCTGATTCATGTGTCAGCCGGGATCCTGCTGCTGCAGCTCCTTAAGGTTCACCCTGCTGTTTTGATAGGGATTCTCTTGGCTTATGCCCTTCTAAAGCCGGAAAAGAAAGATGACGAGAAACCTGCTGAGAGAGGGGAGGGTATGGGATGATTTATTGGCATATTTTTCTTGCTTTTTTTATCCCGGGAATTTTGGGATACGGGGGAGGCCCAGCTTCCATCCCTTTGATTGAAAATGAGGTTGTAGGCCGCTATCACTGGCTGACTGTCAATCAGTTTACGGAAGTGCTCGCGCTTGGCAATGCACTTCCTGGGCCGATCGCCACGAAGATGTCTGGCTATATCGGCTACATGCAGGGAGGGATTCTTGGTTCTTTTGTCGCTGTGTTTGCCACGGTAGCCCCATCCCTCATATTGATGATCGTCTTTCTCAGTGTGATCTATAAGTTCAAGGATTCACCAAGAGTAAAAAAGATGACGTTATTTGTGAAGCCGACCATCGCCGTACTTCTTGGAGTGATGGCTTATGATTTTTTGGCCGAATCCGTCAGCGTCTCCGGATGGATCCAGACAGTATCCATTGCTGCAGCCAGTTTTCTGCTGATGGAAAAATTCAAAGTATCTCCAGTCATCGTAATCGTGGCTGCTATTGGATACGGGGCCGTTTTCATGGCATAAAAAAAGAACTGGCATATTGTCAGTTCTTTATTTTATCTCACCGTTCTTTGGCTTTGTAAAATGATCGGAATAATGGTTCCGGCAAGGACAAGCCCGAATGCGATCGCCCCCGAGATCAAAAAGGTCTGAGAAGCGAGCTGGATTGCGGCGTTGTAATCATTCTCGACCAGCTGCCTCATCGTGTCATAGGCACCTCCGCCTGGGACAAGAGGTATGATGCCGGCGACACTGAAGATGATGACAGGCATGCGGCGAATCCGGGCGTACAGGTGGCTGATAGCAGCGACCACAAAAGAGGCCATGGCTGTTGCGAGAACAAGGTCAAACTGGCTGTTTCCGGACATCCCTTCAAAGATCAGCCAGCCGATCATCCCGCAGATGCCGCCGGGGATGACCGCTTTTTTAGGAACATTAAATAAAATTCCAAACCCGGCTGATGCAATAAAGCTCGTCCAAATGGCTTCAATCATATTCATGAAATCTCCTCCTCACAGCGTCACGATAACAAAGGCAATGCCGGTTCCGATGGCAAAGGCGGTCAGCATCGCTTCTGCTCCTAATGAGATTCCGGAAACAAGATGGCCGGCCATGAGATCCCGTACCGCATTGGTGATCAGCACACCTGGCACAAGCGGCATGACCGCTCCGATAATGATCTTATCCAGCTGATCCCCCAAGCCGGTCGTAATGGCGAGCTTCGCGATCAAGCCGATAAAGAAGGCGGCCAGCAGCTCAGAGAAAAAGCGGACGGAAACGTATCGTTTTGAAAATAAGGAAATAGCGTAACCTGCTCCTCCTGCGATCATGGCAGGTGTAAAGTCGTTCCAGTTGCCTTTGAACATAAGAGCGAAACAGCCGCTCACAAGAATGGCTGCTGCGATCTGAGCCCATGCAGGGTACGCTTCAGGAGTGGCCTCGATCTTCTTTAATTCTTTTTGTGCGATCTCCAGTGACAGCGATTCATGGGCGACTTTTCGTGACAGGTCATTGACAAGGACAACCACATGCAGATCTGTCGACCGGTCGACGATTCTTACAATCTTTGTATAATCCATCGTACTTCCTTTTTCCAGCAAGGAGAGAATAATAGCTGTTGGTGTTACGAAAACCTGGACCGCTTCCATTCCATAGTTTTGTGCGAGGCGTGTGATGGTATCTTCCACCCGGTATGTCTCAGCACCGTTCTGAAGCATAAGTCTGCCTGCTAAAAGGCAGACCTCCATAACGTCTTCTATTTTATTCTGAATCAATATGAGTCCCCTTTCAGCATATTAGTTCACTTGAAAGTGTTCCGTCTTCAAAAACTGGCGGCGGGCAAAAATGACGGCAGCAGCAAAGAGAAAAGCAGCAAACAAGAATTCGATACGGTCTCCAAGCTGATAAAACACAGAACCGACAATCGGCCCTGCAGCCATTCCCAAATATCTGAAAAAGTTATAAACACCGATCGCCGTTGCACGGTTCTGGGTAAAAGCTCTTGCCAGAAGGGTTGTTTGAACAGGAAGCGATAATCCGAGGCACAGTCCAAACAGTGAAATGCTAAAAATCAATACGGGCAATGATAAAGGCGAAAGGATAACAAACAGTACAGTCGCCAGCACATTTAGCGAGGAAGTTATAATGAGGAAAGTCCTCGCATTGCCTCTTTCCTGCAGCCGCCCTCCTGCAAAGCTGCCAATCACAAGGAACATCGACATCGGAAGAAAGACCAATCCTTTTTGGCTCGCCGATAATCCGTAGAAGGAAGCCAAAAGATTCGGAAGAAATACAAGAAAATTATAAAACGAATAATATTGAATAAATCCCAGCAAGACAACCGCAAGCCCAGTTCGATTCTTCAGTACAATCGTAAAGTCGGAAAAACTGAATCCCTTTCTTTGCGGCCCTTCCGGTTTGGTTTCTGGAAGCAGCTTCACGTTAGCGAGAAACATGAGTAGGCCCGTTCCTGTCAAAACCCAAAACACACCTTGATATCCAGTATAACCACCAACAAAGCCGCCTACAACCGGTCCTACCACTGGACCAAGGGTCACCAGTGTCTGAAAGGTGCCCATTGATCGCCCAAGTGATTTTCCTTCAAAAATGTCTCCGATAACAGTGGTTGCCACTACGGATCCCGCAGCAATGCCAGCTGCCTGAACAGCCCGAAAAAACAGCAATCCCCAGATGGATGGAGACAATGAGGCTCCAGCAGAAGCTGCAATATAAAGCAGTATCGCCGGAAGCAAAATTCTACGGCGTCCGATCTTATCCGTTAGCGGGCCATATACCATCTGCATCATCGCGAGCACAAAGGTAAAGATAGAGATGGTTAAATTCACAATGAACCCCGAGGTCTGAAATTCGTGCTGGATCTCAGGGAGGATCGGTGTATAGATCGTTTGGGTGAAAGGGCCAAAAAACGCAGCGAAACCAACACAATAAAGTATGATTTTTTTATTCAAACAAGGGAACCACCTTTCTATGAAAACTGACTATTCATTAAAACAGATATAAAATTTCATATTATTAACCATCTGACTTTCCTATTTTACACTTTTCTAACCATACAGCAAGAAAAAAAGTATACATCATCTTTGTTTGCGCCCCTCTAGATATTGAACTAATAATGGAAATCAGTGGACGATAATAAAGGTGGAAAGCCATTCATAGGGGGAAAAATAGCCATGCGTAAAAAGGCAATGAAATTGTTTTTGTCAGCAGCCCTGGCGGCCAGTATCATCCTTCCAGCTCAAGCCAGCGCCGCCGCACCAACCTACACAGTGAATCCGAGCAGTAAAACGTATAAAGGGCTCATGATGAACTTTAGTACGTACAATTTCTATACAAAGCATTATTACCTGATTCGGTCATACCTTGAACAGCAGCTTGAAAAGACCGGGGGAGGTACTCTCATCTTAAAAAAGGGAACGTACTCGATCTCAAATACATAGTACGTTCCTTCGAATGTTACGCTTAAATTCAAGGATGGCGTGAAAATTGTTAAAGATACAAAGACTGGTACGAGTGCCTTTGCATCAGCAAAATCCATCTTTCAGCTGATAAGGCCATCCAAATCGGCCAAGAGCGGAGTGTATGGGGGATATAAAGGAGAAAAAAATTTACATTTATCGGAGAGGGCTTCGCCGCTATTGATATGAATTACTCACAGGATGGCATCGCGATCATCGCGGGGCATAACCAAAATGTTAGGGTGGAAAATATCACGTTTCGAAACATGTGATCCGGCCACTTTATTGAAATGGATGCAACTTCCCATGCGGACATCGTACGTAATCGCTTTCTGAATTCCAAGCCATCGCCGAACAGGAATAAAGAAGCAATCAACCTTGATACTCCTGACCATTCTACCTTGGGATGGAGCCAGAAATGGAGCAAGTTCGACCGTACGCCCAACCGGGATATCACGATTAAAGATAACGAGTTCTATGATCTTGACCGTCCGGTTGGCACTCATAAATATTCTGGCGGCAAATATCATGATCATGTTGTCATCCGGCACAATGCCATTGAGAAAACACGTCAGGATGCGATCCGTCTCATGAACTGGTCCAATGCTTTGATCGCAGACAACACCATCAAAAATGTAGCGGAAGGAACGGGGAGCTACCGCGGGATACTGGCCAGCGGCGCTATCCATCCAACGTTTGAAAATAACGCAATAGAGCATGCAGCAAGACCGATGCAGTTTCTAGTCTGGCGGAACAATGGGCCGGGTTCACAATACGATATGATTTATAATGATTTAAATGAAGAGGACATCAAGGCATTAAGGACGAATAAAGTGAAGCCGCCGACAGAAGGGTTTATTCGGATCAATAAAGCCTATAATTCCTTCACAAAGGAAAATACAGATCTGATTCCAGTGAGAATCATGAAAAATTGAAAACACGGAACTAAAAGCGAAAAAAAGAAGAACCCTAAAAGGATTCTTCTTTTTTAGACGTTTTTTAAAGGTTAGATCCAGCTGAAGCAGCCGCAGTGACGTCTTTTGCAGCAGTGTTTTTTCCTTCTCTTTCTGCAGTGGCAAGAGCTTGAAGAAGAGGAAGAAGAGGAAGAAGAGGAAGATGATTCATGCTTCTTTTTCCAGTCATCGTGTTTATCTTTTTTTTGCTTTTCGTAGCCCATTAGAGCATCCCCCTTGAAATGGTTTCCAGAATAAAATTCCGGTTAAGATATCATATGATAGGGAGCAAAAGGCGGACTAGACCTCTGTTTATGTTTTCAACTATTTTTCAAAGTTTAGAAGAAACAGTTAAATGTCTATCAGATTTGGGGTTCTTCTTTCTTTCCTCAATACCATTCATGTTTCTTTTTTCGCGGATCCACTTGGTCAAAAAGGAGATTCCAAGCAGGATGCTGACGGTAATGCCGGATACCGTAACGAACAACGCGATGTATTCAAAGAAACCAAACTTCTGAAAGGCTTTCCATTTAATAGGGCCTTTTAATTCTTCGATCACTTGGTTCATTCCATAGATTCCTGTTATCACAGTATAGATGGTTAGAATGGATATGAGATAGTTATTCCTTTTGGACGATTTTTCGCCCTGGTATTGATAGAGAGTGGACAGCGTCTGTTTGACATCTTCATATAAATCTTGGTTTTTAAAGGTCTTTTTCAGCAGGATGAAGATTTCCCGCCCCTGGCTTTGCGTCGCAAGCTCCAAAAAGAAGTATTTGGCTGAGAACATCGTGATCTCACCGATCAGTTTTTGTGTTTTCTTGTTGTCCCGTTCGAGATGAACATGGGCATATTCATTGGACAGTTGAAGAAGTACAATTTTATGGAAAAGATTTAACAGCAAACCGTAATAATATTCTCCGTACATCTGATCGATGATCTTTGCGGCCTGTCCATCTTCTTCACTCGTCAAACAGCAAAAAACATGTTCATCTACCAAAAAGTAAGTGTGAGGAGCCCATCTTGTATGGCTGTTCTGCAAGCAGTATTCATAAATAAAATCCCGGCTGCTCGCGCTCATATGAGGACGGCCCTGTTCATCGACCCCATCCAGCTGGGAGCCCCGAAACAAGTCTGTTTCTTCAAACTCCGCCCCGCTCTGAAATTGAAAAAGCCCCTGCACATACATCCGTTCATCGATAAAAAAGGGCAGTGATTCAAAATACGCTCCATTGACCTTCTCGACATTCAAATAAGAAGTAAAGCCGGGAAGCAGGGCACTAAACAGAAAATTCTCCACTTGTTTGTAAGGCTGGCCCTCGTGGGTGATGACCGCTTCACGATCCTCGCGTGATCGGTTTTCAAGCACTCTGAAACGTGCAGCAAATTCAATCGCTTCAGAATATGAAACTTGGTTAAGCTCCGTACGAATGGTAATGAAGCCTAGTTCAAACGGCAGCAAGAACACATCGATGGAATGGAATTTGAATGGTGCCTTTACTTGGCCAGATTGCAGTTCAGCATTTATATCCACACGTTTTGAATACCTTCGAAATGTAATGGGATCCTCCGTTTTTGGGAATAAAACGTCTGAAGTAAACGGAAGAAAGTAGTGTTTCAGGTTTTTATGAGAGACTTTGTTCTCACCGCCATAATAAGCATTCTCTTGTGCTTTGTCCTCTAGGTCAAAGAATTTATAGCCAATGCTCTTTAGATAATCCACAAGTCCGTCCAAGCATTCATTTTTAAGAGAGAACGGAAAAATAAAATGAAAAAAAGCAGATTTTAATGGAGGATCTTCCTTCTTTAATCGATGCACGTATATTCACCTCTTCATTCTTCTTTCCCCCAACTAACTTAAAACTACACTTCGTAAAAGTTTCCAAGAAAACACATATGAACTTTATGAACAAAATGCTCTTTATGTATATAAACTATAAATTCTGAAAACTATTGATATGATAATTTTATGTAAGCGCTAACAAAAAGGGGATGTATGGAATGAAAAGGACATTATTGTGGTCGAAGGTGTTATTGGCAGGTTCTCTGACTTTGGGTCTCGCAGCATGCAGCAGCGGAGCAAACGGAACAGCAAAATCCGATTATCCGGAAAAAGCCATCACGGTCGTTGCTCCATCCGGTGCCGGAGGAGGCTGGGATTTAACAGCAAGATCTTTTACTAAGATCTTAGGGGAAACGAAACTGGTGGACCAGACGATGACGGTTGAGAATAAACCGGGTGGAGGAGGCGCCGTGTTTATGGCCGAGTACGCGTCTCAGGACAAAAAGAATGATTATAAGCTGTTTGTGAATTCTCCTCCTATTCTTGTAAACAACCTTAAAGAGGAGGGAAACAGCCCTTTCGGATATAAGGACACGACACCTCTTGCATAGCTGACAAAGGACTATGGAGCGGTCGCAGTAAAAGCCGATTCGAAGTATAACACTCTAAAAGAAGTATTGGCCGACTTGAAAAAAATCCTAAATCATTAACGGTCGCTGGAGGTTCAGCTCCTGGCTCGATGGATCATCTGGTCGCTATACTGCCGGCATATAAGGCCGGGATCGATCCGAAGGCCATTAAATACGTGGCCTATGATGGCGGTGGAGAAGCAGTAGCCTCTCTTCTTGGAGGTAACAGTGATGTCATAGCGACGGATGTATCCTCATTAGGCGAATATTTAAAGTCAGGGAAGATTAAGCTTCTTGCCGTGGAGTCTCCTGAGCGCCTATCTGGTGATTTTAAAGATGTTCCTACGTTAAAAGAACAGGGAATTGATGCGGAATTTGTGATTTGGAGAGGAGTTTTCGGTCCGAAAGAAATGGCCTCCGATGCGAAGAAGTATTGGCAGCAGAAGCTTAAAAAACTTTCAGAGAGCAAAGAATGGAAGGCAGAACTTGAACGGAACCGGTGGGAAGCGGACTATAAGGATTCCAAAGAATTTACGAGTTTCCTTAAAGAGCAGGAAACTCAAATTACAGATATGCTGAAGTCGCTCGGAATGGAAAAGAAATAACGCTGCTCTCGGAGAAGAGAAGGGCTCTTCTCCGTTCTTTTTCATCAAAAAACGGAGGTCGAAACATGAGTAAAACATTTGACCGGTATGCAAGCCTGCTCTTTTTTGTGCTGGGAGCAGCCTTTATGATCGAAAGCCAGAGGATTTCACACTCTTCATATGGCAGCAATGTGGGGCCGAATGTGTTCCCCTTCTTGCTCGGCCTGATTCTGGGCCTGTTAAGTATCAAACTGTTCATCGAAACATTAAAGTATGAAGCTCATAACAAAGGAAAAGAAAAACTCGACTACAAAAGTTTTGTCATCATCCTGGCTGCTTCTGTTCTCTACGCTTTTCTTCTCGAACCGCTCGGTTATGTCCTTAGCACATTCCTGTTTTTGGCCGTTGGTTTTCAGACGATGGAAAGAGGAAGAATCGTTAAAACACTGATCATCTCTGCCCTTTTCTCTGCCGGTGTTTATATCCTGTTTGCAGAAATTCTAAAGGGCACACTGCCGGGATTGCCGGTTTGGCTTGGATAAGGCGGAAAAATTGTTGTTAATGGGGGACATTCATGAGTGCCATACAATTTCTTACTGAAGGCTTTCAAACCGCTCTTCAGCCTCACAACCTATTATTTGCTTTCGTCGGTGTGCTGATTGGAACGGCAGTCGGTGTACTGCCAGGCATTGGACCGATGAGTGGAGTAGCATTGCTGATCCCCGTTACCGCATCGATGACAGGCGGCATGGAACCTGCCGCAGCGGCTACCAGTTCGATCATATTGCTGGCGGGTGTTTATTATGGAGCCATGTATGGAGGGTCTACGACTTCCATTCTATTAAACACACCAGGGGAATCTTCATCGGTCGTGACCACGCTTGATGGGTATCAGATGGCAAAACAGGGAAGGGCAGGCTCTGCACTGGCGATCGCAGCCATCGGTTCGTTTTTTGCAGGAATCGTTTCATTGGTGGCATTGGCTCTTTTGGCCGAACCACTATCAGAGGTCGCACTGAAATTCGGCCCCGCTGAATATTTTTCTTTGATGCTTCTCGGCCTGGCAGCGGTGAGCGGACTGGCGGGAAACTCAATGACAAAGCATGGATGATGACGGTGTTCGGCCTGATGCTGTCGACCATCGGAATGGATGTGGTGTCAGGCGTTTCCCGTTTTACCTATGACATCGCATCCTTATACGGCGGCCTTGAATTCTTGACCGTAGCAGTCGGGGTGTTCGCTCTTGGAGAAGTGTTTAAAACCATCCTCCACAAAGAAAACAATGAGGGCGACCTTGCTAAAGTAGGAAGGATCTTTCCTACTAAACAAGACTTTAAGGAAAGCTCTGGGCCTATTGTCCGCGGTTCTTTGCTTGGTTTCTTCGTCGGAGTCCTGCCTGGTGCCGGATCGACACTCGCTTCTTTCTTCTCTTATATTATGGAGAAGAAGCTAAGCAAGAATCCCGAAAAATTTGGCAAGGGAGCCATTGCCGGAGTGGCTGCGCCTGAATCAGCGAATAACGGAGCTTCAGGTGGGGCGATGATTCCGCTTCTGACTCTTGGAATACCAGGTTCAGGAACAACGGCTATCCTTATGGGCGCGCTGATCATGTATAATATCCAGCCGGGCCCGCTGCTTTTTGAAGATCATCCAGATGTTGCGTGGGGCCTGATCGCGAGTATGTTCATCGGCAACTTGATGCTGCTCATCCTAAACATGCCGCTCGTTAAGGTTTTCGCGAAGATCATTGAAACGCCGGAAAAATATCTCCTCCCATTGATCGTTGCCATTTCAATATTCGGTGTATATGCTGTCCAGGTGAATACGTTCGATCTTTTTTTATTGATCGGCTGCGGCATTGTCGGCTACTTTTTTGCTTCGAACGATTTCCCTCTGGCACCGCTAGTGCTGGGGCTTGTACTCGGACCGATGATCGAAAACAATATGAGAAGAGCGTTAACGTCGTCAAACGGAGATTTTTTAGTGTTTATTCAAAAACCAGTCTCACTTATTTTTATTGTCATTGCCGTATTATGGATTTTGGTTCCGGTCCTGCTGAAATTAAGAGGCAAACAAGTTATTATTAATGAAGAGGCTTAGGAGACTTGCTGCGTGCAGCCAGTCTTTTCTTTGCTTTTTCATTGGAAAAATGAGCGGCTCGAGGTGGCATATGAGGCTTCAGACGAAATTGATCCTATTTATTTGCTCGCTTCTTTTAATTGTCATCCTTCTCCTGTCCTTACTCTATCAAAATATGTTTTCAGATACGCTAAAAGAGCAGATGGGCCAAAGAGCACTGAACGTAGCAGAGTCCATTGCGGTCAGCCGGACCGTTGTTGAAGGATTCAAGGATAAAGAACCTTCTCGAACCATTCAGCCTTACGTGGAGAAAATCAGAAAAAAAACAGGTGCTCAGTTTATTACGGTTGGAAACAAGGAAGGCATCCGCTATTCCCATCCGCTGTCCGACAGAATCGGAAAGAAGATGGTCGGCGGTGATAATGAAAAAGCACTGTCAGGAAAGGAACAAATCTCAGAAGCAATCGGCTCTATGGGTCCATCCATACGGGGGAAGGCTCCGATTTTCGATGAACGAGGAGAAGTCATCGGTGTCGTATCTGTCGGTTTTTTATTGACAGGAATTGAAGAGGTTTCACATCCTTACAAGGTCAAAATTTTTATGATGGGCATGTTCTGCCTTATATTAGGAATCATGGGATCCGTTTTTATTGCAAGAAGAGTCAAGAAGGCAATCCACGGGCTGGAACCTGCCCAGATCGGCCAGCTGTATCAAGAGAAGGAAACGATACTCGAAGCGATAAAAGAAGGAATTATCGCGATCAATCGGGAAGGTCAGATCACATTAGCCAATACTGCGGCTATGTCATTGCTGGATGTAAAAAGACCGACGGAGATCTGCGGCCGGCACGTGCTTGAAGTTCTTCCGGAGTCAAAGCTGCTTGAAGTCATCAACAGTGGCGCTCCCCAATTCGACCAGGAATTTGTAATCAACAGTAAGATCGTGGTAACGAATCGCATACCGATCTACGATAACCATAGAAAAGTAATCGGGGCCGTTTCCTCCTTCAGAAATAAATCGGAGCTTTACCGGCTCACCCAGGAGCTCTCTCAGGTCAGAAGCTATGCCGACTCACTCCGCGCGCAGACCCATGAATATTCAAATAAACTCTACTTGATCTCTGGATTGATCCAGCTCAAATCATATGATGAAGCCTTGGAATTGATCGTAAGAGAATCGGATATAATTGATGGCCGGCATCAGAGAGGTAGACGGGGAAATTAACAGGCGGTTTGTTGAGAAGGTTCCGGGATTTGCTGTTGCCGGCATAGCGACAACTAAAACAGATGCACAAGAACAGATCGAGTGTCTGAAGCCAGATCTCATCTTGCTGGATATCTACTTTCCGGATATGTCAGGACTGGAACTCCTGAAATGGATCCGTGGAGCTGTTCCCGGAATTGATGTTATCATGGTCACAGCGGCTAAAGAGATTCATGTGCTGAAACAGGCGATGCATGGAGGAATCTTTGATTATATTATCAAACCGGTCATGTTCGATCGGTTTAAGGAAACTCTGTTAAAATATAAAGACTATCGAGACAATGTAAGAAAACTGTCCAATGCCAATGAGTGGATGGATCAGGATCAGATCGACATGTTGATGGGGAAAGAATTTAAAAAGAAACCCGAGACATTTTTACCAAAAGGAATAGACCATCTTACATTAAAAAAGGTACTTTATGCGATCCAACAACATAAGACCGGCCTAACAGCCGAAGAAGTTGGAAAAGAGATTGGAGCCAGCAGGACAACGGCGCGTCGTTATCTGGAATATCTGGTGTCCGCATTTGAAATTGATGCTGATCTTTCCTATGGCTCGGTCGGCAGGCCGGAACGGATCTATCGCTATATCAAAAGCTAAGACGTTCTGTCAGCGGCAGCAGGAAAGGGTGCTAGACTGATGAAAGACAATAAAATTTTTAAGGTAGCAGAAACCGCATGCATAGGATCTTTTGGAGCCCTGCTGTTTATGCTCATACATATGCCATTGCCATGGCTGTTAGGTTCGCTCACTGCGGTCGTGGTATGGAGAAAGCTTACCAAAAGGCCGTTGTACTGGCCGATCGGATTCAGGCATACTGCGATTGTTTTTCTGGGAGCCATGCTTGGAACTTCTTTCACGGCCGGAACCGTAAAGGAAATGGCCCTTCAGTTTCCTTTTATGGCTTCAACAACGATGATTACCGTTCTATTTTGCCTCGCCCTGGCCTTCTATACGGTAAAACACATTCGAATGGATTTGGCGAGCAGTATCTTTGGGAGTGTTCCGGGCGGTATGTCACAGGTCGTGGTGATGAGCGAAGAGACGAAGGAGGTCGATACAACGACCGTCGTCCTCATGCAGACGATCCGTTCATTATCTGTCATCTTTTTCGTCCCTTTTTTATCGATTCACGGAATTGGCGGTGAGGTTCGGCCATCTGCCGCTCCCGAGGTGAATGCTGCTGACTCTGGGACATGGATGCAGTATGCGGTTTTTGCAGCCATCGCCTTATCTGCCGCCTGGGGAGGAAAGAGAATTCGGCTTCCTGCAGGTTTTCTGACAGGCCCCTTGATCGCTGTTGCATTATCCGTTTCGTTAGGATTGCATGCTCCTCATGTTCCGTCCTATTTGATCGTCATCGCCCAAGTTTTTCTCGGAATTCACATTGGCCGCCAGTTCAATCCTCAACTGGAGGGCGATATGAAGAAGCTGAGCATTTACACGGTAGGAAACAGTCTTCTGCTCGTCCTGTTTTCTTTATTGCTTGCTTACTTGCTTAGTAAATGGACGCCGATGGATTTCACGACGGCGTTTTTGAGCGCGGCACCGGGCGGGATCGCAGAGATGGGTGTGACGGCTTCTGCTGTACATGCGAACCTTTCCATGGTTACGGGTTATCAGCTGTTTCGGATCTTCTTTATCATGTTTGCTGTTCTGCCCCTTGCTCAATGGTGGGTGAGAAAACGGAAAAAGTTAACGAAATCAGCATAAAAAAGCTTGAAGAACCAGTTGATGGTCTTCAATTTTTTGTTATTTTTTGGAAGCGTAAAATTGAGTTTGGCTCAATTATTCGGATTTAGGCTCAATTATGGCTGTATTAGGCTCAATTCCAGCCTCCCTCCGCAGTTCTAACTCATCAAGCTGATTTTCTTACATCTTCCGCAGGCTTTTTTCCTTTTTTCAAAAGGAATCCAGCCAGACACAGGACAAGAAACACCGCCATTACGAGAGCAGACAGGCGATACATGCCTGAGTAGTTAAAATGCATGGCAACCAGCCCTAGCAGCATCGAACCTGCAGCAACTCCAAGGTCAAGAGTATTGAAGAACATGCTGTTTGCAATGCCGCGCTGTTCCACATGAACTTCTTTAATCATCCAAGCCTGAACAGAAGGCTGAATCATGCCGTACCCGAAGCCATATAACATGGCGGATAAAATAACAAATGACGTAGAAGAGGCGATAGAAAGGGTAAACAGGCCGCACATCACGGAGGAGGCACCCGACGTCAGCAAGATAAAAGGGCCTTTACTGTCAAAGATTTTCCCGGAGAAGGGGCGGACGATAAAGATGGCAAGAGCGTTGAATAAAAAGAAGTAGCTGATATGAGAGAGATGAGCTTCTTTCCCGTACAAAGCAAGGAAGCTGAGCAGACCTCCATAAGTAATGGATAAAAGCAGGTTTAATAATCCGGGCAGTGCGATTTTTTTAAAAGCTTCTCCTGTATTGTGACTGCTTTTTTCCGATGGCTTTGCAAGGGGCGGAGCCGGGAGAACGGCAGCAGATCGGTTGGCAAGAGCCAGCGGGAAAATAATGAGTAAAACGGCGGTGCCGACGGCAGTCAATGTGCCAAACCCATAGTTTCCAAGCAGTGAAAGGCCGATGATCGGTCCAATGGACATGGCCAAGCTGGTCGAAAGTCCAAAGTAGCCGATTCCTTCACCCATCCGTTTAGGGGGAATGACATCAGCAGCCATAGTAGGCAAGGTAGTGCTTGACAGTCCGAAACCGATCCCGAAAAGGACCCGCATCACAAGAAGCAGCAGGATGGATCCGCACCAATAATAGCCAGCTGTAGATAAAGCAGCGATTGCAATCCCGCAATAAAGAATGACGGATGCTCTTCCTTTTTGAAGAATTCCCGCTGCGAAAAAACGGGTGGCGATGGCGGAAAGGGCAAATAGGCTGGTAACGAGGCTTACAGCAAAGTCGCTGGCTCCAAATGCATCCTTAGTATAGACAGGGAAGGAAGGAAGAATCATCTGCAGATTTAAAAATAGAAGCAAATTACAAACGGTGATGATGATAAATTCCTTGCTCCAAAGTTTTTCTTGATGTGTATTCAATAGCATTACTCTCCTAACTGTTGATGATTGAATCAATATTCGCGGTTAATT
This sequence comes from Fictibacillus sp. NRS-1165, assembly GCF_050468105.1. NCBI lineage: Bacteria > Bacillati > Bacillota > Bacilli > Caryophanales > Fictibacillaceae > Fictibacillus > Fictibacillus sp. NRS-1165. Next base: position 8,366 of record NZ_JBDPNU010000039.1, on the reverse strand, counting down.
GATCGAGCACTTTTTTGAAACGTTCCACATCATACTGATCAATTCCAGTAAGTATTTCTTTCATGGTCTCAGCTTCAATCGGAACGGTGCTGGCAGCAATTTTTTCTCCTTTTGCTGTAAGTGAAACGATAAATGCTCTTCGGTCCGATTCGCTCATCTGCTTTTTGATCAGTTCCTTTTTCATGAGGATGTCAAGGATTCTGGCCGTGGTTGGCTGATCTTTAGCCGTCCTGCGGGCAAGTTCCTTCTGGGTAATGCCCCCCTCTTCAAATAACTGATAAAGAACGGACCATTGTTCGGGTGTTATGTCAAATTCCCGAAAGCGATGCATAAGCAAATGTATAATTTTCCTGCTTGCCTGGTTAATTAAAAAGCCGACAGATTCATCTTTCTGCTGTGAGTGCAATTTGATCGTTCCTCTCATTTCGAAAATACTTGTTGTGACAATTATAAGTAAAACATATATTTTCAATAAATGCAAATCACAAAAAAACCCCCTGCAAGAGCAGCGGGTTTACATTCGGAAAATGTTCAGACCTCAGTATACAGTTTAACAAATATTGTAAAAATAGTCTACCTATTTAATGATCCTGCTGATACGATTAAGGCAGAAAGACGGAGAGGAGCCTGAAAAAATGTCTGTATTCCATCAGCAAAATTATCAATGTAAAACAGAGTGGGGAGTCAGGGGAGCAAGGGAAGCAGCAGAGCGGGGAGACATTATTGTTGTGGTTGATGTTTTAAGCTTTTCATCGACAGTTGTCACTGCACTGAGTTATGGTGCTAAGATTTTTCCCTATCCTCCGCCGATCAATGAAGAAGCCAAAAAATATGCAGTGGAAGTCGGAGCAGAGCTTTTATCAGGAAGAGCAGAAGCATTGAAATGGGGAACGCATTCTCTTTCACCGGCATCATTCAGTTTGCATGATCAAGAAAAAAAGTTTGTGATGTGTTCGTTGAATGGTGCTGCGTGCATTTGGGCTGCCAGAAAAGTTCCTGCACTGCTGATCGGCTGTCTGCGGAATGCATCGGCCGCTGCGGAAAAGGCAGAACAGCTGCAAAAGCAGTCAGGTGCTGACATCACCGTGGTGGCATGCGGTGAGAGATGGGAAAATCCGAAGGAGGCTGAAAATAACATCAGACCAGGCATCGAGGATTATCTCGGTGCAGGCGCGATACTTTCGAAACTTAATGGGAGTAAATCTCCGGAAGCCCAAGTATGTATTGGTGCCTATCTTTACCAGAAGGAAAACATTAAAGAGATCATTTGGAACTGCGGCAGTGGACTGGAACTGCGTGAACGAGGATTTTCAGAGGATGTGGAGCACTGTACGAAGCTGGATGAGTTGGATCTTGTACCCCAGTTGAAAGGCAATGTCTTTACTAAGAGCTGAACTTGCTGGCTGAATCAGAATACGAATAAGATCCTGATAGGAACGATCGGCATCAGGATCTTTATCCCTTTTTATTTTTACAGCTAGCTGTTTTTATACCCACTTGTAAACCAGCTTCTGAAAGATTTTGTCCGATGGTTTCTCGCTGTCAGGGTAAATATCGATGACCGTGATCTTTTCGCCGTCAATCGTTTTTTCGAATGTCTCCCCGATCCAAACCTTCATTTTTTTACACTCCCAAAATCATTCTGAAAGGCCAGCAGTGCGGTTTTTGAACAAATGTCAATGTTTACACCCTGTTTTTGAAGTTTGGAAATAAGCTCCTTAAGTTTTTTTGTCATGCTTCCTCATTCCTTTTTATTAGAATAAAGGCATATCCGCCCGGTTTTATTAATGAAGCAATCAAAATGATATTTATGGCTATACCATTTCTACACATAAACAGTATACCGCTTAGAAGTGTTTTGATTTGACTTTTGAAAAAAATCCCACAACTATTGTTTTTTCATCGAAAGTTTCGACTTACATCAAATAAAAACAAAAGTGTTGACCACCATGTATATACAAGTTACAATACAAAACAAGGCATGTATATACAAGTTGTCATTCTTTATGAAAGCGATTCAAAAAATAAAACTGTTTTTATAGATTCTTATGTAAACGGTATCAAGGAGGAAGGATATATGGACATCAGGAAAACCGCAGAGCAGATCGTTGAAGCTGTAGGCGGCAAAGAAAACATCGGTGCAGCTACTCACTGTGTAACCAGGCTTCGGTTTGCATTGAATGATGAAAGTCTGGTTAATAAAGAAAAGCTTGAAGATGTAGATGCGGTAAAAGGTTCTTTTTCAACAAACGGTCAATTTCAGGTAGTCATTGGACAGGGGCTGGTCGACAAGGTCTATAACGAACTCGTCGAGGCTGCGGGTATTGGCAAAGCTACAAAGGAAGATATTAAAAATGCAGCGGAAAAGAAATTGAATCCTTTGCAGAGGGCTGTTAAAACGTTGGCAGATATTTTTATTCCGATTCTGCCGGCGATCGTTACAGCAGGTCTGCTCATGGGAATCAACAACATTCTTACGGGGCAAGGGATTTTTTATGAAGGCAAATCCTTTGTTGATGTAAACACGGCCTGGAAAGACCTGGCGGATATCATCAATGTGATCGCCAACACAGCGTTTGCATTTCTGCCTGGATTGATCGGGTGGTCAGCCGTCAAGAAGTTTGGAGGAAATCCTCTGCTTGGAATTGTACTTGGTTTAATGCTTGTACATCCAAGTCTTCTTAATGCGTGGGATTACGGAAAAGCACTCGAAGCAGGAAAAGTACCCCACTGGAATTTATTTGGATTACAGATTGAGAAGATCGGCTATCAAGGGCAGGTGCTTCCGGTGCTGCTGGCATCCTACGTACTGGCGAAAATCGAAGTATTTCTCAATCGAAGAGTTCCGGATGCATTTAAACTGCTGATTGTCGCTCCGGCTGCCCTTCTTGTTACAGGTTTTCTCTCCTTTATCGTGATCGGCCCGATTACATTCGGTCTGGCTAATTTTCTGACGGACGGACTTGTCAGTATTTTTGACAACTTTGCTGCGTTAGGAGGGCTTATCTATGGAGGGCTTTACGCTCTGCTCGTTGTGACAGGAATGCATCATACCTTCCTGGCGGTGGATTTGCAGCTGATCGGCAGCAAAGGAGGAACCTTCCTATGGCCGATGCTTGCTCTTTCAAATATTGCACAGGGATCTGCAGCTCTCGCAATGATGTTTATCACAAAAGATGAAAAAGTGAAGGGGCTATCCTTTACTTCTGCTGTTTCTGCTTATTTAGGAATTACCGAACCTGCACTGTTCGGGGTTAATCTAAGATTCAGATATCCGTTCATTTGTGCAATAATCGGTTCAGCAATCGCTGGCGTCATCCTTACGATCAACAGCGTGAGAGCTTCATCCATTGGTGTCGGTGGAGTACCAGGCTTTCTTTCCATCTTCCCGGACAAGTGGGCGCCTTTCTTTTTTGGGATGGCTATCGCAGTTGTTGTACCGTTTGTATTAACGTACCTGTTTGCCAAGGTGAAAAAAGCAAAATAATTTCAAACTCAGCTGGCTCATATTGATGAGCCGGCTTCTAACATTTAACTATTCAACAGATAGGCGGTGAGCACTATGGAACAGCCATGGTGGAAAAAATCGGTGGTTTATCAAATTTATCCGAAAAGCTTCAACGATACGACGGGAAGCGGTACAGGAGATTTAAAAGGAATCATTGAAAAGCTTGATTACTTAAAGCTGCTCGGTATAGACGTGGTCTGGCTGACTCCGATCTATGAGTCTCCACAGAAGGATAACGGATATGATATTAGTGATTATTATAAAATCCATGAAGAATATGGTTCCATGGAAGATTTTGAACAACTGCTGAACGAAGCTCATAAGCGGGGAATAAAAGTCATCATGGATATTGTGGTGAACCATACTTCCACTGACCATGCATGGTTTAAACAAGCAAGCTCTTCCAAGAACAATGAATATAGAGATTTTTATATATGGAAGGATGCGGAGGACGGTGCTGAACCGAACAACTGGAAATCCAAATTCGGCGGATCCGCATGGAAATACGATGAAACAACCGAACAGTATTATCTGCACCTTTTTGATGTATCGCAAGCGGATCTTAATTGGGAAAATGAAAAGGTTCGAAAAAAAGTGTATGAGATGATGAACTTCTGGTTCGATAAAGGCGTCGATGGCTTCAGGCTGGATGTGATTAACCTTATTTCCAAAAATCAGGAGTTTCCTGAAGATGACGGAACAGTACCACCAGGTGACGGCCGCAGGTTTTATACAGATGGTCCAAGGGTGCATGAATTTTTAAAGGAGATGCATTCCGAGGTATTTGCTAAGCATGACAGTCTGACAGTGGGAGAGATGTCCTCCACTTCCATCGATCATTGCATCCGGTATTCCAACCCGGAAAGCAAAGAATTAAGTATGACGTTCAATTTTCATCATCTTAAAGTAGACTATCCTAATGGAGAAAAATGGAGTGCTGCTGATTTTGATTTCCTGGCGTTAAAGAGGATTTTGTCAAAATGGCAGGTACGCATGAACGAGGGAGGAGGGTGGAATGCCCTGTTCTGGTGCAACCATGATCAGCCCCGTATTGTTTCCCGGTATGGGGATGATGACGGGGAATACCGCACCCTATCAGCCAAAATGCTGGCAACAGTGATTCACTGTATGCAGGGAACCCCTTATATTTATCAGGGGGAAGAGTTTGGGATGACGAATCCGGGTTTTGAATCGATCGATGATTATCGTGATGTTGAAACCCTGAATATCTATCAGAAGCTGAAAGAGGATGGAAGGGATGAAGCGGAGATTATCAAGATTTTAAAGCAAAAATCAAGAGATAATTCACGTACACCTGTCCAATGGGATGAGACTCCTAATGCCGGCTTTACTTCTGGGACTCCCTGGATTCATGTAGCTGCTAATTATAAGGAAATCAATGCAAAGAGGGCGGTCCAGGATAAGAATTCAGTGTTCAGCCACTATCAGAAACTAATCTCCATGCGCAAGTCCCTGGATGCGCTCACAGAAGGAGACTATCACTTAATTCTAGAAGACCATCCTTCAATTTTTGCGTATACGAGAAATACGGAAGATGAAATGCTGCTGGTCATCAACAACTTTTATGGAAAAGAAACGGAATTTCACGCGCCACAGGAGCTCGCGTTTACAGGAGTGAAGGCAAAAGTCATCTTGTCCAACTACGAGGACTCTTCCAATGAGTTCCAAAGGATACTGCTCAGGCCTTACGAATCCATCGTTTATCGCATTATTAAGTAATGTTACAATAGACTAGGTGGTAAAAATGAAGACAAACAAATACCTGGCGATTTATCAAGAGATCTCTAAGGGGATTGAGAAAGGGGAATTTCCTCCTGGAAGGAAATTGCCCTCTGAGCATGAACTGGCTGAACACTATAGAACTTCCAGAGAAACAATCAGAAAGGCTTTAAATCTGTTGGCCCAGAACGGTTTTATTCAGAAAATCCGCGGAAAGGGTTCAATCGTTCTTGATCTGGCTAAGTTTGATTTTCCAGTTTCAGGACTGGTCAGCTTTAAAGAATTGGCATCAAAATTGGGGAAACCGTGGAAAACCGTCGTCCACGAACTTGTGAGAATGGCTCCGGACCGTTTTTTGCAGCACGAGTTGAATATCACGAAGAACGATATGGTTTGGAAAGTAGCGAGGATACGGGAGATCGATGGTGAAAAGATTATTCTCGACAAGGACATATTCAATGAAAAGTTTGTACCTGGTTTAACAAAAGAAATATGTGAAGACTCGATATTTGAATATATAGAGGATGAACTGGGATTAAAAATCAGCTTTGCGAAAAAAGAGATCGTTGTTGAGGAGCCGACAGAGGAAGATCAGAGGCTGTTAACGCTTGAGGGATTTCATAACGTTGTGGTCGTTAAAAACCATGTTTATCTTGATGATGCAAGCCTTCTTCAGTATACAGAATCGAGGCACCGCCCCGATAAATTTCGGTTCGTTGACTTTGCGAGAAGAAATCATTAGTTTATGCCAGGCAATGAACCATTGCCTAGTTTTTTTATTTATACTGATTAATAGTGTTACTATAGAGAGGAAGATTGATTCATAAGGAGGGAATACCATTGGCAATGGAAAGTGAATTATACGAGTATTTGATCAGAAATACCGAAGCTTTAAATGAGAAATGGCAGAAGCTCCATGAGGAAAAATCCGATGATTCCCGGGAACGGGGCAGCGAAGAACGAAAACAATATAACCGAACATTTATTGAGAACATGGCGAAAATCTTTATCAATGACAAGGTCAACTTTTCTGCCTGGTCAGAGCAGGTGGCAGTACGAAGAGCAAATGGGGATACGCCACTAAGAGACACCTTGGAAAGTTTTAAATATTTCAGAAACATTTTTTGGACTGTCATCATGGAATTTGTAAACGAAAATGAAGAACAAATCTCCCTTCAAACCCTTGGGGAGTGGAGCGCAAAAGTAAATGCCAGCTTTGATCATGTGATTGAATTGTTTACCGTTTATTATCAACAGATCAGTGATGCAAGACTCTTGTCTCAGCAGCAGATGATTCTGGAACTGAGTGCACCGGTTATCCCTGTATTTTCAGGCATTGGTGTTTTGCCGCTTGTAGGAGAAATCGATACGTACCGTGCCCAAATGATTAAAGAAAGCAGTCTTCACAAATGTACGGAATTACAACTGGAGCATTTAATCATTGATCTTTCAGGTGTCCCTATTATGGACACTATGGTAGCCAATGAACTGTTCCAAGTCGTTCGTTCACTTTCTTTACTTGGTGTAGAAACGACCGTAACGGGAATCAGGCCCGAAATTGCCCAGACTGCCGTTAACCTTGGATTGGATTTTTCAAACATCTCAACGTATGCCCACTTGAGCCAGGCGCTCCCGGTCATTATCAGTGGATATCAACCTTCATAACCGATTGTACTTCTTAGCCGCCTATCATCTTAGGCGGCTTTTTTTATGACGAATTTCAAGGATAAAGGTTCCAGTGTGGAGGGTAGTATAAGGTATTGAATAAAAAATATTTAAAGGAGGCGCTAGCACTTGAAATACCTTATTTTTATTTTAGGGCTTACTGTTGTATTTTTACTTGCCTATGCCGTCAGCAATAATAGAAAGCAAATAAAATTTAAGCCTATTGTAATCATGCTCGTACTCCAAATTCTGTTGACTTACATCATTCTGAATACAGGGATTGGCTTATTTATCATACATGGTATCTCTAACCTCTTTGAAAAGCTTCTCGGTTATGCAGCCGACGGTGTGAACTTTGTTTTTGGAGGAATCGCGAACAAAGGAGCCATGCCATTCTTCTTTAATGTTCTCCTGCCCATTGTTTTTATATCCGTTTTGATTGGTATCGCACAGCACTTGAGAATTCTTCCATTCGTTATAAAATGGATTGGATTTTTCCTAAGCAAAATCAATGGGTTAGGGCGTTTGGAATCTTATAACGCCGTCGCTTCAGCAGTATTCGGGCAATCAGAAGTATTCATTTCGGTTAAAAAGCTGCTTCGCCATATGCCGCGTCATCGTCTGTATACGCTGTGTACATCTGCGATGTCTACGGTGTCTGCCTCCATTCTTGGTGCGTATATGACGCTGATTGACCCCAAGTATGTTGTAACGGCCTTAATGCTCAACCTTCTGGGCGGATTCATCATTGTAAATATCATTAATCCATACGAAGTAACGGCAGAAGAGGATATCATCGATATTCAGGAGGAAAAGCAAACCTTTTTTGAAATGCTGGGTGAATATATAATGGACGGTTTTAAAGTAGCCATCATCGTAGGGGCCATGCTGATTGGTTTTGTAGCGCTTATCAGCGCGATCAATGATGTATTCAATTTGGCATTCGGCATTACGTTTCAAAAGCTGCTAGGATATGTGTTTGCTCCATTCGCATTTATTGTAGGAGTTCCTTCTTCCGAAACGGTTAAAGCAGGGACGATTATGGCAACAAAGCTTGTATCCAATGAGTTCGTGGCCATGCTTGATCTCACCAGGCTTAAAGGGCTTTCTGAGCGTACTGTCGGCATTGTTTCGGTTTTTCTCGTTTCTTTTGCCAACTTCTCTTCTATCGGAATCATTACAGGAGCGGTTAAAGGGCTTCATGAACAAAAAGGGAACGAAGTAGCAAAATTCGGATTGAAATTGCTTTATGGAGCAACGCTCGTCAGCTTGTTATCAGCAGCGGTGGCTGGGATGATGATCTAGTGTTAATAAGAGGTCTGCCTTATTTAAAAAAACAACCGCAGCTGCTGATGATCTGAACCCAAAAAGTTAGACAAAAATATTAGGCGGCTTCTTGGGCCTGAGTCCGGTATTGAACCGGACTCATACCCTTTAACTTTGCCTTAATTCG
>NZ_JBDPNU010000038.1:0-44249 GCF_050468105.1 Fictibacillus sp. NRS-1165 | reverse complement strand
CACTTATTTAGGTTAGCTCATTTCTTGTATGAAGAAACGGTGGTTTTTATTTATAGCGTTAATTTTACAAACTTTCTTTTTCCTACTTGAACGATTGTATCATCTTTTATCTCAATCTCAAGTTTTATGTCTGAAACTTTTTCTCCATTAAGTTTCACTCCGCCGTTCTGGATCATTTTCCGTGCTTCGCTCTTGGAACTTAAAAGCCGGAGGCCGACGAGCAGATCGACGACGGCAGCAGTGCCAGATCCGTTCCACTTCATGGAAGGGATCTCATCAGGTACAGCTCCTTTTTGAAAAACAGCCCGAAAATGCTGTTCCGCTTTTTCCGCCGCTTCTTCCCCATGGAACATTCGAACAAAGGTCTTGCCCAGCCGAATTTTTGCATCGCGCGGGTGAAGGCGGCCAGCCTGTAGATCATCTTTCAGCTTGTTCTTTTCATCCATTGTGTAGTCGGTGGCCAATTCGATGTACTTTGGCATCAGCTCATCTGGAATGGACATCATTTTTCCGAACATCTCTTTCGGATCTTCATTGATCCCGATGTAGTTACCTTTGGATTTTGACATCTTCTCCACACCATCTAGCCCTTCAAGCAACGGAAGCAGCATCACCACCTGCTTTTCTTTCCCATAGTGTTCCTGAAGATGCCGGCCCATCAGCACGTTAAAATGCTGATCTGTCCCCCCCAGCTCAAGATCACTTTCCAGAATGACAGAATCGTAGCCTTGCATGAGCGGGTAGAAAAATTCATGCAGAGAAATCGGCTTGCCGGTTGAGATCCTCGCAGTAAAATCATTGCGTTCCAGCAGACGGGCAACGGTGATTTTCCCAGCGAGCTGGATCACATCCTCAAAATTCAGTTTGGAGAGCCAGTCGGCGTTGTAATGAAGCTCAACCTTGTCCATATCCAGTACTTTGCCGAACTGGTCAAAATAGGTCTGCGCATTGTGCCTCACTTCCTCATCCGTCAGCTGCTTCCGCACAGTGGATTTGCCTGTTGGATCTCCAATCCTACCCGTAAAATCACCGATGATCAGCTGGACGATATGGCCGTTATCCTGAAACTGCTTGAGCTTTTGCAGAACGACCGTATGGCCGATATGTACGTCAGGAGCCGAGGGATCTAAACCAAGCTTCACTTTTAACCGCTTTTTCTCGACCAATGATTTGGCGATCTTCTGTTTAAACTCGTCAGCAGGAATGATCTCCTGTACACCATTGGCATACAGCGCATATTGCCGCTCCACCTCTTTCGTTTGGTCAGCAGACAAGGTTTGAATAAAATCTTTCATCGTAATCATTCCTCCTTAATTTGAAAGCTGAAGCGCCCCACTAAGGCCTGACAAGCGCTGGAGCTCTTAAATAGCAACACGCTTTTTGTATTGAGGGTAAGAGTGAAGCGACCTCGAGGGCCTGGGCGCTGCAGCTATATAAAAAACCACATCCCTATAAAAAAGGGACGTGGTTTTGCACGCGGTACCACCCTTGTTGAAGCTGATTAAAGCTCCCACTCACGAATTAACGGTTCGGGCCGTTCTTTGTTACTGATCTGGCTCTAATAACCGACCGGTTCACAAAGAAAGTTCAAGGAGGTAATTCGTACCTGTCTGTGTACCGGTTACCACCACCCACCGGCTCTCTGAAACAGGGAGACAACTACTACTCATTCCTCTCATTACTTATTTCTCGTTTAGTTTCTCACTAGTTTAGTGTATTCGGAGGCAGATTTCAAGTTTATTTCAATGGTTATTTTGCTGATTCGTATGTTTGTTTATGGGTAGTGGTGCGCGAGGGAAAGTCTGAATATTCAGATCGGATCGATTAAGTGCTTGTTGGCTCAATTTTTTGAAATTGGGCTCATTTATCCCTAATTTATGCTTAACTATGCATTTCCCCATCACAAAAAAGCCGCCGGACAACCCGGCGGCTTCATATTTACTCACTATTTTCGATCCTTGGAGGTATGGCGTTCCTCTAAAACACCTAAAACCTCAGCAAACGGAAGCTTTTGTTCCTGCAAAAGAACAAGCAGATGGTAGATCAGGTCGGCTGCTTCCCATTTTAGTTCTTCCTTGTCGCGGTTTTTAGCGGCAATGATCACTTCTGAAGCCTCTTCTCCGACCTTCTTCAAGATCTTGTCCACCCCTTTATCGAAAAGATACGTGGTGTACGCCCCTTCTGGCATCTGCTGTTCTCTCTGAGCAATCAGCCGCTGCAGCACATTAAGTATTTCAGGAGATTTACCTCCTGCCTTGCCCGGAACCACATCGCCGTACGACGTAGTTCCGTCGGCCGCCGGCACGTTGGCGGCTGTCACCGAACCTCGAAGCGAAGCCTCGCCAGAAAAACAACTCTCTGCTCCCGTATGGCACGCCGGCCCTTGTGGATCAACAAACACGACGAGGGCATCCTGGTCGCAGTCCATGCGGATATCCACTACTTTCTGTATATTGCCGGATGTGGCGCCCTTGTGCCAGAGCTCCTGGCGGGAACGGCTGTAGAATACCGTTTCACCAATCTCGAGTGTTTTTTTCAATGATTCTTCATTCATATAGGCAAGGGTGAGTACCGTTTTCGTACGGGCATCCTGAACAATCGCGGGCACCAGCCCTTTTTCATCAAACTTTACGGAAGACACTTTCATCGGATCACCATTCCTTTTCCTTTTAACTCTCTCTTTACTTCCCTTACTGACGTTTCTTTGTAGTGAAAGATGCTGGCAGCAAGCCCCGCATCTGCTTTTCCTTCAGTGAAGGCTTCGTAAAAATGCTGTGCGTTTCCAGCTCCGCCAGATGCGATCACTGGGACCGTAACGGCTTCACTTACTGCCTTCGTGAGTTTCAGGTTAAATCCGCTCTTCTCTCCATCCTGGTCCATGCTTGTCAGCAGAATCTCGCCCGAACCCCGTTTCACCGCCTCTTTCGCCCAGGCGGTCACTTCCCACTCGGTTGGTTTTCTGCCGCCGTGTGTGTAGACACGCCACGAACCAAGAGTTTCATCATACTTGGCATCGATGGCCGTGACGATACATTGAGAACCGAAGTAATCAGCGCCCTCCGTAATAAGTTCAGGACGCAAAAGAGCGGCCGTATTCACGGACACCTTGTCGGCGCCTGCACGCAGCACACGTTTCATGTCTTCAAGGGAATTGATGCCTCCTCCTACAGTAAAAGGGATGGCCAGTTGGCTCGCCACCCGTTCAACCACGTCAATCATCGTCTGGCGGCCTTCGTGAGAGGCAGAAATATCAAGAAAGACAAGCTCATCCGCGCCTTCCCGGTCATAAAAGGCAGCAAGTTCGACCGGATCGCCCGCATCAATGAGGTTGACGAACTGTACGCCTTTTACCACCCTGCCCTCTTTGACATCCAGGCAGGGAATGATTCGTTTTGTCAGCATTTATTTCACCTTCTCCAGTGCTTCCTGTAATGTAAACCGGCCTGTGTACAGGGCTTTTCCAATTATCGCACCGCCGATGCCCCTGTGGTCGTTTTTCAGTACTTGAAGGTCCTCCAATGAGCTGATGCCTCCGGATGCGATCACGTTTTTACCCGTTAAACCGGCAAGCTGTCCAATGGCTTCTGTGTTCGGCCCTTGAAGTGTGCCGTCCTTTGAAATATCGGTAAAAATAAACGTTTCGGCTCCTTCAGCAGCCAGCCGCTCAGCCAGGTCTGAAGCCTTTATCTCTGAATTAATCAGCCATCCTTCTGTCGCCACATACCCTTCTCGAGCATCGATTCCGACCGCAATTTGCTCTCCATACGTACGAAGCATTTTCATTACAAACTCTGGATCTGAGATCGCTGCGCTTCCTAAGATCACCCGGTCCACTCCCTCTTCCAGATAGAAAGCCACATCCTCTTCGGTGCGTATGCCTCCCCCAACTTGTACAGAAACCTCAAGTTCCTTGGCGACTCGGACAGCATGCTGATGGTTGACCCGTTCTCCAGCCTTCGCCCCATCGAGATCGACCATATGGATCCACTTTGCACCTGCTTCCGCAAATTGCTTTGCCATATCAAAAGGGGAGTCCCCATACACGGTTTCCTGGCTATAATCTCCCTGCAGCAGCCTCACGCATTTGCCGCCGCGCATATCAATGGCCGGATACAATATAAATTCACTCATGCTTTCGCCCCCTCTGCCAGTTTACAAAAATTGCTTAGAATCGTCATGCCGGTCTCTGAACTTTTTTCCGGATGAAATTGTGTTCCGAATATGTTGTTTTGCCCGACCACCGCTGGCACGCTTCGGTCACCGTAATGTGCCTGGGAGATCACACACGCGCTGTCATCCGTCTGAACGGCGTAGGAATGAACAAAATAAACATAGCCTTCATCCAGATTTTCAATGAGAGGAGACGTCCGGTTGTACTCAAGTTTATTCCAGCCCATATGCGGTACTTTGTACGTCTCCCCGCTGCACGTTACTCCTGAGAACCGTTCTACCGTTCCTGGAAGCAGACCCAACCCCTTGGTGATGCCATTTTCTGCGCTTTCTTCAAAAAGAAGCTGCATGCCGAGGCATATACCGAGAAGAGGCTTTCCTGCCGCCGCTTCGGCTTTTATAAAATCTGCTAATCCAGTTCCATTTAAAATGCTCATCGCATCCTTAAACGAGCCGACACCCGGAAGAAGAAGCTTATCCGCTTTTGCGAGCTCTTCTTTTTGATCCGACAGAAAATAAGGCTGATCCAGACGTTTCAAGGCTGAACTGACGGAGTAAAGGTTCCCCATTCCGTAATCAATGATCCCGATCATCTACAACATCCCCTTTGTTGAGGGAACACCCTTCACGCGGGGATCGATGAGGGTCGCCTCATCCAATGCCTTCGCGAACGCTTTAAAGACAGCTTCAATCATATGATGTGTGTTAGTGCCGTAGTGAACAATCACATGAAGATTCATTCGAGCTTCCAGTGCAAGCTTCCAGAAGAACTCGTGCACAAGCTCCGTATCAAATGTTCCAACCTTTTGAGAAGGAAATTCTGCACGAAACTCCAGATGAGGACGGTTGCTCAAATCGATGGCTACCTGGGCAAGGGTTTCATCCATCGGAACAAAAGCGTTCCCGTAACGTTTGATTCCTTTTTTATCACCAAGCGCTTCTTTTATCGCTGTTCCAAGACAGATTCCGACGTCCTCCGTCGTATGGTGGTCATCAATTTCCGTGTCGCCCGCAGCTTTCACAGTCAGATCAAATAGTCCATGGCGGGTAAACCCGTCCAGCATGTGGTTCAGGAAAGGAACAGGCGTATCAATTTCTGCCACTCCCTCTCCATCAATAGAAAACTTCAGAGCAATCTGGGTTTCTTTTGTATTTCTTTCTATTGAATAGGTTCGGTTACTCATCTTCCTTTTCCCCCAATCGTTTCTCCACAGCCCGTGCGTGTGCTTCAAGTCCTTCAAGCCGGGCGAATGCGGCAATTTTTTTCGCGTTATCCTGGATCGCTCTTTCACTGTACATGATGACACTTGATTTTTTCGTAAAATCGTCTACATTAAGCGGGGATGAAAAACGTGCGGTTCCGCTCGTCGGCAAGACGTGGTTGCTGCCGGCAAAATAATCGCCAACAGGCTCTGAGCTGTTGGGACCGAGAAAGATAGCGCCTGCATGTTTGATTTGCCCCAGCAGTTCCGTCGGGTTTTGCGTCATAACCTCCAAATGCTCCGGAGCGATCTCATTGATCAAATCGATGCCATCTTTCAAGCTCTCCACGAGATAGATGGCTCCATAATCGCGTATTGCTCGTTCTGCAATCTCTCTTCGAGGAAGGGTCTGGAGCTGTTTGTCCACTTCCTTTGCCACTTGCTCTGCCAGTGCTTCTGACGTGGTAACCAAGACAGAGGCTGATCTCGGATCATGTTCAGCCTGTGACAGCAGGTCGGCAGCAATATAGGCAGGATTGGCGGTTCCATCCGCCAAAACAGCGATTTCACTCGGGCCAGCGATCATGTCAATATCAACCGTACCGAATACTTCACGTTTGGCCAGCGCCACATAAAGATTTCCGGGCCCGACGATTTTATCCACGCTCTTGATTGTTTCCGTACCATACGCCAGCGCCCCAATCGCCTGTGCCCCTCCGATTTTAAAGATTGCAGCCACACCGCTTTCATTGGCCGCTACCAGTACACCTGCCGGGAGCTTACCGTTTTTGTCAGGTGGTGAAACCAGCACGATCCGCTCTACGCCGGCGACTTTTGCCGGAGTTACACCCATAAGCACGGAAGATGGATATGCTGCAGTACCCCCGGGAACATAGACTCCTACTGAATCGAGAGGTATTATCTTCTGTCCGAGCATTGTACCGTCCGGCCGTGTGAAGAACCAGGATTGCTTTTTTTGCTGAACATGGTACTCCTCGATGTTCTTTGCGGCTTCTTTTATGATTTCGACCAATTCATCGTCCATTTCCTGATAGGCCTGCTGAATTTCTTCTGGTGACACCAGCAGTTCCTCGAGCATCACCCCGTCGAACTTCTCGGTCAGCTCATAAAGCGCGGCATCTCCTTGTTCCTTCACCTGGTTTAAAATGTCCTGGACAGAAAGCAGCTGAGCTTCAGTGTCCTGATCGATGCTTCGCTTTACAGTTTTTATGTCTACCGCCCGCTCAATCTTCACAGTACTTCCTCCTTGCTCTCCACCACTTTGCTGAGGCGTTCGACCAGCTCATCGATCACCCCTGATTTCATTCGGTAGCTGGCCGGGTTAACGATCATCCTGGAAGTAATCCCCTGGATTTTTTCCATTTCTACCAGGCCGTTTTCCTTTAACGTTCTTCCGGTCGAAACAATATCCACGATGCGATCTGCGAGTCCGATCAGCGGAGCCAGCTCGATGGAACCATTTAATTTGATGATCTCCACCTGTTCTCCCTGCTCTCTGAAATACTGTGCCGCTACATTCGGATATTTCGTTGCGATCTTGGGAGCAACCGAGTTTTCCTTCTGTCCGGGAAGGCCGGCCACTGCGAGATAACAGTCGCTGATCTTTAAATCAAGGACTTCATATACGTCCCGTTCCTCTTCAAGCATCACATCTTTCCCTGCGATCCCAACATCGGCAACGCCATGTTCCACATAAGTCGGAACGTCCATCGGCTTGGCCAGGATAAACCGCATTCCTGCTTCTTCTATTTCAATAATGAGTTTTCTGGAATCTTCAAATTCGGGAGGCAGCGGATAATCCGCCTGGCGCAAAAGCTCTACCGCTTCCTGAAAAATACGCCCCTTAGGCATGGCTACCGTTAATAAGCTGCTCATTTTACCTCCCCTTTCTCCGATTTACCGATATAATAAATGACTTCTTCGAAACGGCCGCTGTATTCATCCACATTTCCGACACCTGAAATATCCTGTACAACCGCAGACTCCCCTTTTTCGCGAAGCTCTCTTGATTTTACGATTGCTTCTTTTCTCCGTTCCGGACTAAATACGATGCATGTACGGGGGTTGACAGGCTCCTTTACGTCCAGTGCCTCGATGAAGTAATCAAGGCGTATCCCGAATCCAATAGCCTGAGCACTCCTGCCAAATTCATCGAGCAGCTGATCATATCTTCCTCCGCTGCATAACGGGAAACCGAGTTCTTTCGTATAGCCTTCAAATACGATTCCCGTGTAATAGCTCATGTGGCTGAAGAGAGTAAAATCGAGGATCACTTTATCTTTTACTCCATACATATCTAAAATAGAGAATAGCTCCTGCAGATCAGCGACTGCCTTTTGCCCGCCGGCTGCCGCGATTTGTTTGGCCTCTTCCAGGATTTCTTCGCTTCCACGCAGCTGAAGCAGGTCGAGCAATCGCTTTTTATCGATGGACGAAAGTGCCAGGTTTTTCACATGGCTGGCGTAGCCGACATAATTTTTTTCATATAAAAACCTCAAAAGCTCTTCTGCTCTTTCTGCATTTCCAAGGACTTCAAGAAAAAGTTCATTAAGAAAGCCGATATGTCCCACGGCCACTTTAAATTCATCCAGTCCAGCTTTAGAGAGAGCGGACACCATGAGTGCGATGACTTCTGCATCCGCACTTGAAGTTCCATCACCGATCAGTTCAACGCCCACTTGTTCAAATTCCGCCGGCCGGCCGCCCTCCCGCTGCTGTGAACGGAAAACAGCCGAATCATACGCCAAACGGATAGGATACGAAACATTTTTCATACTGGAAGAAACCACACGGGCGATCGGGGCCGTCATGTCCGGTCTTAGGACGAGCGTCTTCCCTTCTGAATCCAGGAGTTTGAAGAGCTGCTGATCCAGGATGGCAGATGCTTCGCCTACCGTGTCATAATATTCTAATGTAGGAGTCTGAATGAACTGATACCCCCAGCCTTTAATTTCTTGTTCCATCACCTGACGAACCTGCTGTTTTACTTGATATAGTAAGGGAAGAGTATCTCTCATCCCCATTGGCTTTTCGAATACAAACGGCTTTGACATCGTCTCACACCTTCACTATGCTTTAGTTCGCTAATATACTACCAAGATAAAATATACGTTGTAGTCTACACTTCTTTTATGGATTCGTCAACCGAAAGAGCAGAAAAGGAATAGCTTGCAGGCTATCCCAATTTATCGATAAAATATGTTACATACGAGTGAAAAAGGGAATACTTGATGGGAGCTGCAACAAAAGGATACATCTTGAAGACAATTTAGTATTACACGAAAAAAACACTACTATAAAGGAGCATACATATTGGTTAATCGTATTTTTTTCATCGGAATTATATTAGGAATTCCTTTATCAGTGGCCGCCAGCCTGATGCATTGGCCGGCAGTTGCATCATTCATTATTTATTGCTTCACGATTATTGCTCTTGCTTCCTTCATGGGAAGAGCAACGGAGAGTCTCGCCATTACGGTCGGCCCAAGGATCGGAGGGCTCCTGAACGCCACCTTCGGCAATGCTGTAGAGCTGATCATTTCTATTTTTGCCTTAAAAGCTGGATTAGTTTCGGTCGTGCTCGCTTCTTTAACAGGTTCAGTCTTGGGGAACCTTTTGCTTGTAGGGGGACTTTCTTTCTTTATCGGCGGATTAAAGTTTAAACGGCAAAAATTTAATGTGCATGATGCCCAGCACAACGCAGGATTAATGATTTTTGCCATAGTCGTAGCTTTTGTTTTCCCTGAGGTTTTCTCATTGACGCTTGATAACCACGAATCTTTTACATTGAGCGTTTGGGTGTCAGCCATCATGATTTTCCTCTACTTGGCAGCCCTCTATTTTAAGCTTGTGACCCACCGCGGTGTTTATGCTTATGAAGAAGAAACGGGGCCGCATAATGAAGAAGAAACCGCAGAGTGGACAAAGAAAAAATCGATTATTATATTATTTCTCGCCACTTTAGCAGTTGCGTACATTTCAGAAAACCTCGTTCACACGTTTGAAGAAGTAGGAAAAACACTCGGCTGGAGTGAAGTCTTCATCGGGATCATCATCGTCGCGATCGTCGGTAACGCCGCTGAACATGCCTCGGCAGTATTGATGGCTTACAAGAACAAAGTTGGCGTGACCGTGGAAATCGCCGTCGGTTCCACATTGCAGATCGCCATGTTTGTTGCTCCTGTTCTTGTTCTGGCTTCCGCATTCTTCGAAAAGCAGATGTCACTCGTCTTCTCCCTGCCTGAACTCGTCTCAATGGTTTTAGCCGTGTTCCTAACCATCTCCCTGACGAATGACGGGGATACCAACTGGTTCGAAGGCTTGACCCTTCTTGCAGCCTACCTGATCATGGGTGTCGGGTTTTATCTTTTGTAACAGCTGACATGGATTAAGATTGAAAGGTTTATAAAACACAGGCGAAGGAGATGAACTGGTTCATTTCCTTCTTCTTTTTATGTGCTAAAACGTTCTCCTTTTTGTATTTTCTCTAACATACTTGTCCTTTTCCATGGATAAGGTAATAGTAAGACTAACACTTATGTTTAGAAGAAGGCGGTGAAGGCCGATGCCGGAAGTTATTCAGCTGGGTTCCCTGCATTTAAACTCTCAGCTTTTGCTCCTCTTGTTATCTGGAATGTTTGCTTATGCAGTGGTGAATGTTAAAGCAAAAAAGGAAAAGGCCGCGTTTACAGAAATCCATCTCTTATGGAATGCTGTAACCCTGTTGCTGATCATTTGGAAGATCAGCTATTTCATTTTTCATCCATTGCTGACGTTCAGGCATCCCAGTTCCCTTCTTTATTTTTCAGGAGGCACACCGGGGTTGGTTTTGGGAGTGATCACAGCAGGTTCGTATGTATTCGTTTCTTTGAGCAGATCGAATGCTTCAGTATCCTTGTTGTTATCCACTGGCACACTCTCTGGAGCTGCCTTCTACCTGTTCTATGGAGGTGTTCATGCGTTCTGTGAAAGAACGATCGTGTCCACTGCGCTTTTCACCGTTGTATTCGGGCTGTTTATGGTTCTTGTATTCATGAAAAACAAACGTGTGCATAGACTTAGCTCCATCGTTTTTGCAGCTCTTGCTCTGTTTTCATTCTCTGCAGCGCCATTCGGAGAGAAGAGTTACCCAGCCGCTGAAGCAGGAATATCAGGATTGAAAAGGGGCAACATCCCGCCTGAGTTTACACTGAAAACAATTGACGGAAGGACACTCTCCCTTTCCCAGTATAAAGGAAAAACAGTCTTCCTTAATTTTTGGGCAAGCTGGTGCCCTCCGTGCCAGGCTGAGATGCCGGAAATGCAGCAGTTTCAAAAGAAACACGGCGGCAGGGATGCGGTCATTTTGGCAGTGAATCTTACGTCTGAAGATTCAAGAACAGCTGCCAGAGCATTTGCCCAAACACATCAAGTCACCTTCCCGGTATTGTTGGATGAACAGGGAAAAGTCAGTCGCAAATACCATGCTTTTACCCTGCCTACGACCTATGTTATCGACAAAAGCGGCAGAGTTGCTCAGCTCCATATCGGCCCTCTGAATGCAGACACGATGGAATCGCTGCTTCCATAGATCATCACAATTTCTTTCCAGAAAGAATAGTAGCCTTAATTTTTCTCGGCGGTTTCCCTACAGTATTTTCCGAAAAGAATAGAATAGCGTTCATAGCCCATCTTGTTTTCATAGAACCGATTGGCATCTTTCCTCTGAATACCGGACTCCAGTGTAGCAAATTCGCAGCCCTGTTCTTTCGCCCAATGATGCACATAATCCAGCAGTTTTTCTCCACACCCCTTTGATCGGTAATCCGCAAGAGTGACGAGATCATAGACAAAAATATGCTTTTTATTATAAAAATTGGTTCGTATGATAATACCAGCTGCAGCTGCTGTTATTCCTTCGTGTTCAAGGGCAAAAAAGACGGTATCCCTCCTTGGACATGGAACTGATGAGCTCCAGATACTCCTGGGACAGTGCCGTTCTCAGCTCCTTCATCACGGAAAACCCTTTGAGGCACTCGGACGCTCCGATCAATTCTTTTACCGTTCCCACCATCTTTTCCCTGTCTAACCCTCCATTTCAGCTACCTTAGTTATTTCTCTAAATGATGCGGAATTCCTTGAACGGCCGTATTTTAAACAAAATAAAAAAATCAACGCCTTTGCAAGCATTGATTTTTCCAAGTAGAATTTAATGTTTTCTGCGCAGCCGCCTAACTTTTACAAATTGAGAGACAAACTTCTTAACTTCTAAATCGCGGTACAATAAATAAAACCGGTGATGATGTCCGTCCTTCATTTCAGACAGGCTGCAATCCAGGTGTTCGTCTAATTCTTTTCGTGAAACATTGACTGTATATATTTTGCCATGGTTCGGAATTTCGATGGTTACATGATTAAGGAAATGGAGTTCTTTCAGCAGATAAACCGTGGAATCAAGGAGTAGTTGGTACACTGCGTCTTCAGTGCCTAAGTAGTGTAGGTAGTCTTCTTTCGCTAGTGCGGAATACGGAACCAGCCTGCGATAGGATGCAAAATCTCCAAAATAATAGATCCTGGCTTTGTCATCATGCAGCTCATAGTGCTTAACAAACGAGCTTCCCTTTAACCGGGAAACTGCGGTGCGAAAACGGTAAGCGTCTCTAGTTGCAAGAAGTTCTGTGTTGTTGCTGGCTTGGGATGCAGAATGCTGACTCATGGAGCAATCATCCATGAGATGGCCTACTTTGAATGTATCTCTTACAAAAAATATGGAAAAAGACTTCCGATTCAAATTTCTTCCCTCCTGCTTACCGAGTTGTCTTGTTACTAGTATACTCCTTTCATCATAAAAACCCAAGAGCCGAAAGCACGACAAAATTCAACTTTTTTCCCGCTCCAGGCCTTCCATTTCCTCTTTCGTATAAATGATCTGCATGGGGTTCCCGCCGACAAAGGCTCCTTCCGGCACATCTTTATGAACGAGTGTACCGGCTGAAACAACGGCACCGTTTCCAATCGTCACTCCCGGGAGGATTGTGCTGTTCGCACCGATCATCACTTCATCACCAATGATCACATCACCAAGCCGGTACTCCCGAATTAAATATTCATGAGCGAGAATGGTCGTGTTATAGCC
Organism: Fictibacillus sp. NRS-1165; assembly: GCF_050468105.1. Lineage (NCBI taxonomy): Bacteria > Bacillati > Bacillota > Bacilli > Caryophanales > Fictibacillaceae > Fictibacillus > Fictibacillus sp. NRS-1165. Next base: position 31,742 of record NZ_JBDPNU010000038.1, on the reverse strand, counting down.
GATCACCGTGTTTCTGCCGATCGAAATCCGTTCGGGAAACATGACATCCAGCATGACCATCAAAGCGACTGCCGTATCCTCTCCTACCTTCATTCCAAGAAACGTCCGACAGATCCAGTTTTTCACGGGCAGGAAGGGCGTATAGCGCGATACCTGAATGGCAACGAAATTTTTCGCTACCTTCCAAAAAGGCACGGTCGCATAGACCTGGTAGAGTGAGTTTTTGCCTTGGACAGCATACCGTTCCGTCTTCCTCAATTTAGTTCTCCCCTAAAACAGCAAGTAGGTCTGTCATGTGATCAAGCATATAATCCGGCGAAAATTCTTCAAGATATTCTCGGCCTCGAATGGTCCAGGCCACCCCTGCTGTTTTAGTGCCTGCATTTTTTCCTGATAGAATATCATACTTGCTGTCGCCGATCATGATCGCTTCCTCTGGTTTAGCATTTAGCAGTGCCAGCGCTTTTTCCACAGGTTCAGCATCCGGCTTCGCTCGCTCTACATCATCGAGCGAAACGATCGTCTCAAAGAAATGGTCAAGGCCTGCGAGTTTAAGGCCCAAATGAACCGAGTTCCTCATTTTCGTTGTTACGATACCCAGTTTATAGCCATTCTTATGCAGCGTCTCTATCGTTTCAATAACCCCTTCAAACTCTGTAACGAGCTCATCGTGATGAGAGAGGTTATGATCTTTGTAAGTTTCTATGAGTTCCTTCACTTGGTTCTTATCAAAGAGTTCCATCGTCTCTGTCAGAGGCATACCCATCAGGGGAATGATATGTTCACGGTTGTACTGTTCTGGAAAAAACTTATCAAGCGTGTGAAGATAGGAGGCAATGATCAGCTCGTTCGTGTTAATGAGTGTTCCGTCTAAATCAAATAAAGCCGTATTGATTTTCATAGGAATTCCTTTCTTGTTGTTTGTTTTATGTAAAGGTCAGCCGAGCGGCTCACCCTTCCAGGTAGCGTTTCTCGGACATGCCCGTTTTGCGTCGATAGATGATTAAACTGACCGACAAGACGATCAGGACGAGTGAGATCACTTGGGCGATCCTTAAGTTTGATGTCAGCATCAGGCTATCCGTCCGCAAGCCTTCAACGAAAAATCTCCCGATGGAGTACCAGATCACATAGCTGAAAAACAGCTCTCCCCGTTTAAGGTTTGCTTTTCTCAGTAACATGAGGATCACAAATCCGGCTAAATCCCAAAGTGATTCATATAAAAAAGTAGGGTGATAGTACGCTCCGTTAATGTACATCTGATTCACGATAAAATCCGGAAGATGCAGCGTATTCTCCAAAAAGCTCCGGCTCACCGGCCCGCCATGTGCCTCCTGATTCATAAAGTTGCCCCAGCGCCCGATTCCCTGTCCCAGTATGATGCTCGGTGCTGCGATGTCCGCAAGCTTCCAGAAGGAGATGCCGCGCATTTTTGAAAAAATAAAAGCTGTTAAAAATGATCCGATGAGCGCACCATGAATGGCGATGCCCCCTTCCCAGATCGCGATGATTTTATTGGGATGCTTGCTGTAAAAGTCCCACTCAAATGAGACATAATAAATGCGCGCACAGATGATCGCTATCGGCACCGCCCACATGACGACGTCCACGAACGTATCTTTTCCGAGCCCGCGGCGTTCAGATTCCCTGACGGCAATCCAAAGGCCGAGCAAAGCTCCAAGCCCGATGATCACCCCATACCAATAGACGGTTATGGGGCCTAGTTCGAAAGCAACCCTGTCGATCGGTTGAATACTAGAGTCCACGTTTCCACTTCCTTTTTTCTTTCTTTTCTATGATTATAAATCTTCATCGTCTCCTGATGCGATCGCATCTGTCAATCTGTCGTTAAACTGCTTGGCTGCATTCATACCCATCCGTTTCAGGCGGAAGTTCATCGCAGCAACTTCTATAATGACAGCAAGGTTGCGTCCCGGCCGAACAGGCACCGTTAGAATCGGCACCTCAGTGTCAAGTATCGGCATGGTCTCTTCCTCTAGACCCAGACGATCGTAGACCTTTTTGGAATCCCACGTTTCCAGGTTGATAATGAGAGAAATCTTTTTATAGTTACGGACTGCTCCCGCACCAAACAGCGTCATGACATTTATGATGCCAAGACCGCGGATCTCGAGCAGATGCTGGATCAGCTCGGGTGCGCTCCCCACGAGGGTCTCTTCATCTTCCTGGCGGATTTCTACCGAATCATCCGCAACGAGGCGATGGCCCCGTTTCACTAGCTCTAGTGCGGTTTCACTTTTTCCTACCCCGCTGTCTCCTTTAATAAGCACTCCGATTCCATATATATCAACTAAAACACCATGAACAGCGGTCATTGGTGCAAGACGGCTTTCCAAATAATTGGTCAGTCGGCTCGACAGGCGGGTGGTGGTCATTTTCGTCCGCATGATCGGCACGCCTGTCCCATGAGAGGCTATCAGGAGCTCTTTTGGCACTTCCATTTCCCGAGAGATGATGATGCCCGGTGTTTCATCTGTGCACAGCTGCTCCAGCCGCTGTCTGCGAATTTGCGAAGGCAGCTCGCTGATAAAAGAAAGTTCTGTTTTTCCAAGAAGCTGAAGGCGCTCCGCCGGGTAATAGGTATAATACCCAGCCATCTCCAGTCCGGGGCGGGAAATATCACTGGTCGTAATGGTACGGTGCACGCCTTCTTCCCCGCTGACCAGTTCAAGCTGAAATTTATCGATCAACTCTTTTGTATGTACTTTCGCCATGGTTTCCTCCTATTGTTCATCCATTCCACTATTATTGTAACACTAAGGACAATACGGTAACAAAATTCATTTTTGAAAAAAATTTACCATCCTGAAGCCCTAGTGTCTGCTATTCTCCCGATGCATAAACACGTGTGCGGTTTCCATTGAAGAAGACCGTTTTCTCATAGGCCATTCCCAGTTTTTTCGCCACAGCGATCGACGCTGCATTCTTTGGATGAATGAGAGAGATCAGCCTGCCGTACTTTAGCTGATTTTTTCCATAGGACGTGAAAAAAGCAGCGGCTTCTGAAGCAAACCCTTGCCCCCAATAGGGTTTGGCCAGCCAGTAGCCGATCTCCGTCTCTTTCCGGCCCTCAACGACCTGCCGGACCAGGCCAGCGTGCCCGATCGGCTCCTCTGTCTCCTTCAGCTGGATCACATAAAGTCCCAATCCATTCTTGTATCCGGGAAGGATCCAATTCTCTAAACTTTTCCATGCTTCCTTATTTGTTTTGGTTAATCCCTTGCCTATGTATCGCACAACATCAGGCTGCCCCCACAAAGACGCATAAAACTCAAGATCCTCCATCGTGTACTGCCTGAACTGCAGCCTTTGAGTCTCCACTGTATCCCCCCTCCCCACGCTGCCCATTTGGTATTTTCGCGTTGACTTTTAACCATCCGTGGTGCCTGGCACCGCAGACTTTTTCTACCCCAATTCTAAGGTGCCTGGAACCACACCTCATTGATTAATCTGAAAAAGCGCCCCTAGTTGGAACGCTTCTTTTTTTGCATAGGTTCGATAATAAAGTTCTGAATGAGCAGGTTTAAAATGGAGATAATGATGGCTGCCAAAAAGGCGGCTCCAAATCCATCGATATCAAATTGATCCCCCATGACCTGTGCTGTCAGCATGAGCAGGATAGCATTTATTACGATAAGGAACAGCCCGAATGTGAGCACAGTGACAGGCAGGGTCAGCAAGACCAATATAGGCTTAATAAATAAGTTAAAGATGGAAAGGATGACGCTGGCCAAAAAAGCAGCACCTGCTCCTTCCAGGTGAAAAGGTGGATAATAGCCTGCAACAACCATGAGAACAACGGTGTTGACAAGTAAAGATATGAACCAGTTAAACATTTACTGCACTCTACTTTCTTCAGGAATGATAAGCATAGCAATCAAATAACCGATAACGACAGGGGCTACTGCCGTTGCGATCAAAGCAACAATGAAGATCAGGCGGATGATGGTAGCATCCACAGAGAAATAATCAGCAATCCCGCCGCATACACCTGCTAATTTCCGGTCACTCGAACGAACAAGTCTTTTCATGGTGTCACTCCTTTATTTAACCTTCAGAATGGCGATGGATCCTGTCTTGGCTTCCGCTTCCATCCGGTAAGCCGGTTCGTTTCCTTTATTAGCAATAAAACGAAGAAACTTCTTCGTTACTTCCTTTTTTTGCTCCAAGACTTCCATTACGTCAAAATCACTGACCAGGCCTCCGACATACGTTTTTAAACTGGCCTCTACTTCAAGTGACTCCGGCAATTCTGCTTCTATTTTACCCGTGACTGTTTTTAAAGATGCATATCCAGTCGCCGGAGCGTCTAATCGATAATAGATCGAGCCATTAATGGTTTCAATACGGATGTCATCCACCTTTCCATTCAGGCGAACCGGACCATTCATGGTCTCAGCAATGAGCTCTTTCCATTCGCTTTCCTTTAAGGTAATGCTTCCGTTGGACGCTTCTGCCTTCAGCTTCTCTCCGCTGCAATTATTGACGAACAACGAGCCAATCGTAGTTTTTAAAGCCATTTGCCGGCCTTCACAATCGCCAACTTTAATTCCGCCATTAAACGTCACAAGTTTGATCTCCTGATAAATCTTTTTGGGGACCGAGATGACGGCATTTACTTTCTGATGCTTATTTCGGGCGTAAAAACGCAGGCAGGTGGCATCACAATCATAAAACGTTTCGTTGCGGAACTTTGTTTTTGCTGCTGTGCCTTCCGGAATCTTATAGACTTCCGCCTGACATTCAATCTGAACATCGTTTCTCTCCCAAGGAACAACAGTGATGGATCCATTATAAATCTCGATATCAATAGCCTCAAACATAACATGACGGTCTTCAAAAATGTAGTGAACGTCCTCATGCGGACCAAAGTTCAGATCAAAATCAACCGTCTTGATCCGCTTAACGACTCTGTTGATGAATTTCCCCATTTTAAAGCCTTTGGAAGTATCCTTTTTTGTACTTTTTAATTTATTAGTCAACGTCCCGGATGGCAGCGCAAACCCTTTTTTATGGTTAACCGCGAGCAATAGTTTCTCAGCTTCCTCAGCTGAAATCTTGCCTTCATTAAGCATGGTTAAAATCATTTTTCGCTCTTCCATATGAAATTGACGCCCCCTTCAAAGTTTTAAAAAACCGGCGCCGGCTGATTCTAGGCTGCTTTCTACTGTTCCGGTCAATACATGCTGACATTCAACTATCGGGTAAAAACTTTAATTCCCTGCATTATATTCCACACCATAATGGCTAATGAAGTAAGGCCGAATAAGATCACACTCACGATGATCGCCTTCATATTAAACTCTGTTTCAGCCGAGATGATAATCCCCAGCGGTATCGCGATAAGCGGGAAAAGATGCGATAAAAAAGCTCTTTTGGCATGCTGGATCACCTCTTGATCCGGAACCGCAAAATAAACGACCGCCGGAAAGAGAAAGGGTGCAAAAAACAGGCTGAAATAACAAAATGCCGATACAAAACGTCTTACATTTGGATTCATGCTGTGTCTCCTCCTGAAATCTAGAACAACGAAAAGGACTACTTCTTCTAATTCTACTTAAGAAATATACATCCTTTAAAAATTCGCAGGTGTATTTGTTTTTTTCCCTTATTATAGGCTATCTTAGATAGGGATACTTATTTTTTGCACCCATGCCTTCACTCGAAATGAGAGAGTAAGGGAAATCAATATGGAGGATAACATGTTTTCAACCCAAAAAGCGATAAAATCTTTCTTTAGTTTTTTAACCATCCTTATGCTGGCTGGCATCATATTCGGAGCACTGGGAGATTCCAGCGCCGATTATTCCGCATGGGAACGGCTCTTGGCGGCGATCGTAGGTAGTTTGTTCGTTCTGCTCATAAATTACCTTTTATACAAGCTATTACTTTTTCTAAAAAAATAGAAGAGCTCTGCTGTTTTTTTACATTAAAAGTGCCAGGCACCACCATTACACACTTGTGTAATCGCGGTGCCCGGCACTCATTTTTTATTTTGTCACTGATTCTTTTTGTTGAAGAACAGCGTCCATGCGTTTCTTGTCCCGCTTGATGATGGGAGCAAGATAACGGCCCGTATGTGACTCAGGGGTACCGGCTAATTTTTCCGGCGTACCCGCGCCGACAATCGTTCCGCCTTTGTCTCCGCCCTCGGGACCAAGATCGATGAGGTAGTCACATTGTTTGATAACATCGAGATTATGCTCGATCACAACGACTGAATCCCCATTATCTACGAGCCTTTGAAGGACTTTCAACAGACGCGAGATATCATCTACATGAAGCCCCGTTGTCGGTTCATCCAAAATGTAGATCGTTTTACCGGTTGAACGCTTATGGAGCTGAGAGGCAAGCTTTACCCGCTGCGCTTCTCCGCCAGATAGGGTCGTCGCTGACTGACCAAGTTTTATATAGCCAAGACCAACATCTAGAATCGTAGCCAGCTTACGGTTGATCTTAGGTATGTTGGCAAAGAAATCCACACTCTCCTCAACCGTCATATCCAAAATTTCCGCAATGTTTTTCCCTTTATATTTCACTTCCAGTGTTTCGCGGTTGTACCTTTTTCCGTGGCAAACTTCACAAGGAACATAAACATCTGGAAGGAAGTGCATCTCGATCTTGATAATCCCGTCTCCACGGCAGGCTTCACAGCGTCCGCCTTTTACGTTAAAGCTGAAACGGCCTTTTTTGTATCCGCGGACCTTCGCTTCATTGGTGGATGCAAAAACATCCCGGATGTCATCAAAAACACCTGTATAGGTAGCCGGATTGGAACGCGGTGTCCTTCCAATCGGCGACTGGTCGATGTCGATGACCTTGTCCACGTGCTCCAAGCCTCTGATTTCTTTATGCGCACCCGGTTTTTCCTTGGCCTTATGGAGCTTCTGTGCCAATGCTTTATGCAGGATCTCATTAACAAGCGTACTTTTTCCGGAACCGGACACTCCGGTTACCCCTGTAAAAAGTCCAAGAGGAATTTTTACCTTTACGTTTTTTAAATTGTTTTCAGAAGCACCGATGACTTCGATGTTCCTCCCGTCCGGTTTCCTTCTCGCTTTTGGAAGCGGAATGAACTTTTTGCCGGAAAGATATTGTCCAGTCAGGGAGTTCGGATCATCCATAATTTCATTCGGGGAGCCTTGGGCAGTGATCATTCCTCCATGAGCTCCCGCACCTGGTCCGATATCGATAATATAGTCTGCAGCGAGCATCGTATCCTCATCGTGTTCTACGACGATCAAAGTATTCCCCAAGCTGCGCATCTCTTCAAGTGTGCGGATCAGCCGGTCATTATCCCGCTGATGAAGTCCGATTGAAGGCTCATCCAGGATATACAGAACACCCATCAGCCTTGAGCCGACCTGTGTGGCAAGCCGGATACGCTGAGCTTCTCCTCCGGATAATGTTCCAGCTGCACGGTTTAATGAAAGGTAATCGAGTCCCACATTTACAAGGAAGCCGATCCGGTCAACGATCTCACGCAAAATTAAGCGGGCGATCGCGCGCTCTTTGTTTGTTAGATCAAGATTTTCAAAGAATTCTTTCGCCTCGGTCACAGATAGAGCGGTGGCTTCACCGATATGCTGACCGTTGATAAGTACCGCCAGCGCTTCTTTTTTCAATCGGTACCCTTTGCATGAAGGACAGGCTTTTTGTCCCATGTAGCCTTCCATCTGCTCCCGGATGTAATCTGAACCCGTCTCTTTATAGCGGCGTTCAACGTTAGCCAGAACGCCTTCAAAATAAATATCATTCGTTTTAACTTGCCCAAAATCGTTTTTATACCGGAAACGGATTCTCTCGGTATCACTGCCATAAAGGACTTTATCGAGCTGATCTTTAGGCAGGTCTTTAACAGGAACGTCCATATCAATTCCAAAATGATCGCACACACTCTTCAGAAGCTGCGGGTAGTACTGGGAGCTCACAGGCGTCCAGGGAGCAATCGCATTCTCATTCAGCGACAGGCTCCAGTCAGGGATGACGAGTTCAGGATCAACCTCAAGCTTCATTCCAAGACCGTCACATGAAGGGCATGCACCGAACGGGCTGTTAAAGGAAAACAGGCGCGGCTCAAGTTCACCGATTGAGAAACCGCAATATGGGCAGGCATGGTTTTGGGAGAAAAGGAGTTCTTCCTCACCCATTACATCGACCGTAACGGTTCCGCTGGCAAGGTTCAGCGCTGTTTCAAGAGAATCAGCAAGACGTGTGGCGATTCCTTCCTTTACGACAATACGGTCGACGACAACATCGATGGAATGCTTCTTGTTCTTTTCAAGCTTAATATCTTCGCCGATGTCCCGAAGTTCACCGTCAACTCTTACACGGACATAGCCCTGCTTTTTAATGTCTTCGAGCACTTTAACGTGTTCACCCTTGCGGCCTGAAACAACGGGCGCAAGAATCTGCAGCTTCGTCCGTTCAGGGTACTCGAGAATACGGTCGACCATCTGTTCAATCGTCTGCGATGTAATCTCAATGCCGTGATTCGGGCAGACCGGCCGGCCAATGCGTGCGAAGAGGAGACGGAGATAGTCATAAATTTCTGTTACAGTCCCTACTGTTGAACGCGGGTTCCGGCTGGTCGTTTTCTGGTCGATCGAGATGGCAGGAGACAGTCCTTCGATAGAGTCGACATCGGGCTTATCCATCTGGCCCAGAAACTGCCTGGCATAAGCAGATAACGACTCAACATAGCGCCTCTGCCCTTCTGCATAGATCGTATCAAACGCCAGCGAGGATTTTCCTGACCCGGATAAACCGGTCAGAACGACCAGTTTATCCCTTGGAATCGTAATATCTATATTCTTTAAATTATGGGCGCGTGCACCCTTTACTATAATGTTCTGGTTGGTAGACAACAACAATCACCTTACCCTTCAGCCTTAAGCTCAAGTATCATATCACGAAGCTCTGCGGCCCGCTCGAACTGCAGATTTCGTGCTGCGTCCTTCATTTCCACTTCCAGACGCTCGATAAATGCTTCGCGGTCTTTTTTGCTCATTTTTTGTTTAGGTGCTTTAGATGTATATTCTTCCGCTTCCTCAGCCGCCTTTGTGGCGCGGATGACATCGTGCACTGCTTTTTTAATCGTTTGCGGCGTGATCCCGTGTTCCTCGTTATACTTCAATTGGACGTTGCGGCGCCTCTGTGTTTCGCCGATGGCGATCTCCATGGACTTCGTAATATGGTCTGCATACATGATAACGTGGCCATTGCTGTTACGCGCTGCACGGCCGATCGTCTGGATGAGTGACCTTTCCGAACGAAGGAATCCTTCCTTGTCGGCATCCAGAATGGTAACCAGTGACACCTCCGGAATATCCAATCCTTCTCTTAAAAGGTTAATCCCTACCAGCACATCAAACACACCGAGCCTGAGGTCCCTGATGATCTGGATCCGCTCCAATGTTTTGATTTCAGAATGGAGGTATCTTACCTTTATACCCATTTCCTGCAGATAATCTGTCAAATCCTCAGACATTTTTTTCGTAAGGGTAGTGACGAGCACCCGTTCATTTTTCGCCACACGATCGTTAATCTCTCCAAGAAGATCATCAATCTGGCCTTTGCTCTTCCTCACTTCAATGGTCGGATCCAGCAATCCTGTCGGACGGATGATCTGCTGGATCGGTTCTGGTGCGTGCTCCGCCTCATAAGGGCCTGGAGTCGCAGAAACATAAATATGCTGGAACTTGTCTTTTCCTTCAAATTCATCAAACGTCAGCGGACGGTTGTCTTTGGCTGACGGCAGACGGAAGCCGTGCTCTACAAGCACATTCTTTCTGGCCTGGTCACCGTTATACATACCGCGGATCTGAGGCAGGGTAACATGGGACTCATCGATGACGATCATAGAATCATCTGGAAAATAATCAAGCAGTGTATACGGTGTGGATCCGATCGGGCGAAGCGTCAGGTGCAGGGAATAGTTTTCGATGCCTGAGCAGAATCCCATCTCACTCATCATTTCTATATCATAGCGGGTCCGCTGTTCAAGCCGCTGTGCCTCCAGAAGCTTTCCTGCATCATTAAGCTCCTTCAGCCGCTCCTCCAGCTCTGCTTCAATCCGCTGGATCGCCAGTTTCATTTTTTCTTCACGGGTAACAAAGTGGGATGCCGGGAAGATCGCGACATGCTTCCGCTCCCCGACAATTTCTCCTGTCAGGGCGTCCACCTCTGTAATCCGGTCGATCTCGTCTCCAAAGAACTCTACCCGCAGGCAGCGTTCATCACGGGATGCGGGGAAGATTTCCACTACGTCTCCGCGTACACGGAAGGTACCGCGTGTGAAGTTAATGTCGTTGCGGTTGTACTGAATATCCACCAGATCACGCAGAAGCTGGTCCCTGTCTCTTTCCATGCCTGTGCGCAAGGAAATGACCATACTCTTGTACTCCTCCGGCGAACCGAGGCCATAAATGCATGAAACGCTGGATACGATGATAACGTCCTTCCGTTCAAAAAGCGAGGAGGTGGCACTGTGTCTGAGCTTATCAATTTCGTCGTTGATGCTCGCGTCCTTCTCGATGAACGTATCGGACTGCGGGATGTAAGCTTCCGGCTGATAGTAATCATAGTAGCTCACAAAGTATTCAACCGCGTTATTCGGAAAGAATTCTTTAAACTCACTGTACAGCTGCCCTGCCAATGTTTTGTTATGGGCGATAACCAGCGTTGGTTTATTCACCTCTTTTATGACATTTGAAACCGTAAATGTCTTACCTGTACCTGTAGCGCCAAGCAGTGTCATTTTTTGCTTCTTCTCTTTGATCCCCTGAACCAGCTTCCGGATCGCTTCAGGCTGATCTCCCTGAGGTTCGTAAGAAGATACAAGCTGAAAAGACTCACTCATTTCACAACCTCCGTTCCTAAATTTTGCTAATAAGATTATAACACAGCTGACCTGCAAAACTCTAATTTTTACGAACAAATATTCGCGCGTTAAATGTTGGAAATAACGAATTTATCATGTGAAATATATTTTCATCCCTCTCCGCTTGGTGTACACTTTGAATGTTGGACAGAACGTCTAAAGGAGAATGCATCTTGGAATTGCTTTATGTTCTTCTGGGGCTTGCGGTTGGAATTATTTCCGGTTTTTTCGGACTTGGGGGAGGCTTTATCTTGACCCCTGTGCTGATACTTTTTGGCTATGAGCCGGTCACTGCAATTGCGACCAGTCTCATGTATTCGATCGGGACCAGTGTTTCAGGGGTATTTGCCCATCTTCGCATGAAAAATATCTATTGGAAAACAGCCATTACCCTTGGTTTGTCTGGAGTGCTTGCCACACAGGCAGCACACCCTGTTGTCATGTGGCTTAGCGAAAACCATTGGGATAAAATTGTTATACCAGCCTTATATATCATACTTATGGGATACTTTGCTGTTCAGCTGCTCAGGAAAAAGAAAGGAACAAAGCCAGCGGCAGCACCAGCGGAAAGTGCTTTTTCCATCCCGAAGGCCCTGCTGATCGGGTTTACCGGCGGGTTCCTTTCTGCCACCCTCGGGGTCGGCGGCGGCTTTGTCATGGTGCCTCTGATGATTTCTGTATTGAAGCTGCAGCCGAGAAAAGCCGTAGGAACGAGCCTCGTGAGTGTTTTTGCTATTGTTGCAGCCGGTTTTCTCACCTACGCACAGTCGGTCACGCTCAACTATCACATGGGCCTATTATTAATTATTGGCGCATTGATCGGCGCCCAGCTGGGAGCGAGGCTTACCGCGCTCTATCAAAATCACCAAATGGAAACATATCTCGGCGGAATTTACGCCGCAACGATCGTTTCCGTATTTCTTCAGCTTTTACATTTCGGCCGCATCGGCCTCGGCGTTGTTTCGGTCTATATTATGATACTGCTTTTCTTATTTTTAAAGGATTCCGCTCGCTATTGGCGAAAAAAAGCGTCCGCCCCTTCTTGAGGCGAACGCTTTTATTTCATTTTGCGCGCTTGTTTCTTATATATGTTCAACCCAAGCCAATATCCGATCATCAGAGAACATAATCCTGTTGCCTGAAGATAAAACGGCTGATTTTGTCCATCAAACGCAAACAGCATAATAAGCAGCGTGATGAACACAGGCAGATACTTTGAAAAGAGCACCCGGTTAAAAATAAGCTGTAAAACAATCGGCAAAAGCGCTGCCATTAACACCTCAACCATAACAAGCCTACCCCTATCTATTCAAATACTTTCTCATTTTTACTATAACACATTGAAACAGCTCAAGCGCCCTGTTTAAAGCCTGCAGACGATCGTACTAAACAATACCTCCCTGCCATGCAAAAACTGCAGCTCTATGAAAATTTTATGAAATAGGTTTTAAAGGGTAACTATTTCGGGAATTTACAGAATATTCACTTAAATTTTTACAATTATTGAGGAGGTTTGTCCATGAATACGCGCAGGGTTATCGGCATATACCCTTCTGAAAAGAAATTGTTAAATCGGCTGAAACTATTGAAAAAAGACGGAATGGACACAAAGCATATGTTGGTCGTAGGACCTTACGAGACAAGCAAGGTGCCGCCCTCCGAAAAGAACATCCAGCAGAAGCTGGTCAGGATTGGTGTTTTGGAAAGCGAGGCTAAGCTTTACTCGGCTGTAATCGAAGGACAGTACATTTTACTGAACACTGTCACTCATCAGGAATATTTAGCCTAGAGAAAAAAGAAGCATATTGCCTCTGCTGTTTCATAGATTGATATGAAGAGGAGGAGGCGCCCATATCATGAATGAACCTGACCAAATGAAAGCATTAAACCAGCTGCTTGAAATTATCCACTATAAAGGCAATAAACGAAAGCTGCCATTTTTAGCTCTGCCTTATAAGAAGCGAAAACAGCAAGTCAAAACCCTGCGTCCTTAACGCAGGGTTTATCATGTGCTCAGTGTATGACCTTTAAAATATCTTTAGGCTCATACACCATGAAATCCGGTTTTTCTTTTTCAGCGGCCTCTCTTGCATCATAACCCCAGCTGACCCAGATGATTTTAATGCCGCATTTACGGCAAGCGGCAATATCCCTGGCTTCATCACCCACGTAGATCACTTCTTCCTTTCCCAGACCGGTTCTTTTCAGATAGCTTTTAATATGGCGGTCCTTTCCGAACAGCCGGTTCGAGCAAATGACCTCTTCCATGGGACTCAGCCTGTTCCGATCTAGAAATGCATCGATGTTCTTTCTGGAATTGGAGGATATAATGGCCGTTTTATATCCCCTGCTGTTTACTTCCGATAAAAGTTCAGCCATGCCGGGGACCAGTGTCACTTCCTCAGACGCTTGATGGTACAGCTCGTAAAATTCAGTGCTCCAAGCTGGCAGTTTATGCACCGGGAAGTCAAATTGCTTCATCCTTTCCCTCATTGAAAGCTTCCTTAAATACTCCATCTCTTCTAGATCTACTCTGCGAAAACCATGTTTTGCCGCCAGCTGATTAAACACCGATAGGAACACCCGCTTCGAGTCAGCCATCGTGCCATCAAAATCAAAGATTACAGATTTTATCATAAATAAGGATTCTCCTTAATATTTGGCTTCATTTTTATTATAGTTCAGAGACAAGCAGTTTGTAATATTTTCCATTAAATACCCATTAATTTAGCCGCCTGCTCCCATTACTTTCATGGAAATCGGCGGCTATTTCATCATTTTTTCACTGCACCATTTAATGGCTATGATCTCAGTTCCCAAATTAAGAGTCGATCGGACGTTGATGCTATCCATTAATTTTTGGACACCCGGCAAACCGGCTCCCAATCCTCCTGAACTCGTGTAACCCGTTTGAAGCGCCAGGTCTATATCCTGAATACCCGGACCGTAATCAATCGCTGATACTCTGATCCCTGGCCGTTTTACTTCTTCAACCGCTTCGACAATGATTTTACCTTGTCCCGCATAAAGGTAAATGTTTCTGGCAAGCTCTGATATCACTGTTTTGATCCTGACCTGATTGACTTGATTAAATCCGATGATTCTGGCAAGCTCCTTACCTTCTTGCCTGGCAATAGATATATCCAGTTCTTTAGTTATGTCAACCGTAACCTGATGATAGAACATGGTAAGCACCTCTATTCCTGTTTTATTGGTAGTGCTTACTTGCTATTGGCATACGGAATATAGTATTTTTAGACACACCACTGAATAAACAACACATTATATATATACCTTTCATACCTTCAACAATTTATGTATTTATCCTTTTTATTTCAACAAATTCATTTCCTTTTGGGGACATCTTACTATAGAAGACATTACTTTATCGATCATACTTATTTCGACATCCCTCCTGCATTTCCTTTAAAGAGGTAAGGATTCTTCAAGATCCCATCTTTTTTACATCCTCTGTAAATAAAAAGGGCCTTGTCCTGTGACAAGGCCTAAACACCAATATTACTTCTTCCCTGAATTTTCATGTCCGGGAAGCTGCTCATCCGGAGTTGACTGTCCGCCTGCAGAAGTATTCTTATCCGGGATGATCGTTGCCTGCTGTCCGGATGCGTCGGGCTTTGCTGTACCAGACTGTGAACTCGGCAGCTGATCCTCTGTACCAAAGTCTCCGATCGAAACAACTTTCAGCCCCAGATCACTTAAGTTATCATTTAATTTTACACGGAGATCTTTATCAAAGGTCTCTGGAGCATCTTCCGTATATTCAAGCTGCACATGGATAGATTTCATTCAACTTCTCCTCCTTTTTGCATTTCTTTATGCAATCTATTCCCGATTTGATTTGTACTAAACAAAAAGAACACCCGTCAAAGGTGTCATTTTTTGTCAGGGAAGTAAGGGTTAATATGGATAAATACTTCTGATGTATCCGGAAATCTGTTTTGTATTTCGTCTCTTAATTCTCTTGCAATATCATGGCCTTCTTTAATACTCAAGTCATAATTAAGTGAAATCCTTAAGTCCAGGATGATGTAATGCCCATGTGTCCTGGCTCTCATCCGGTCGATCCGTTTCACTTCATTAAATTCCAAAACGACCTTTCGATACTGCGTCAGCATCGGTTTCTCGATATTTTTATCCATGAGTACATCAATGGATGAACCGAGCAGTTTTAATGAAATTTTTAAAATAAGAAAAGCAACAATAAGACTGGCAGCAGCATCACCGTACAAGAGAAAGTGCACGTTGAATCGCTCACCGATCATCGAGAGAATGACACCGAAAAACGCTGCCAGAGAAGCGACAATGTCCGCTTTATGGTCAAATGCTATCGCGATGATGGCCTTACTGTTGTATTTTTCCCCCAGCTTCATGGAGTTATGGTACAACAGATGCTTTGCTATATAAGAAAATAAAGCTGCAATCAATGCAATGTATTCAGGTGCATGAGGAGTTCCCATCAATCCGAGAATGCCTTCAACGACAATGTAAATCGAAACAAGAAATAAAATAATGCCTACAAAACCCTCACTAAGCACTTCTGCTTTACCATGCCCGAATGGATGGTCTTCATCAGGCGGTTTGTTGGAAATCCCCACCACGGCCAATACAGCAATGGAAGCGACAATGTCGGCAGCAGAGTGAATGCCGTCAGCAAAGACAGATTCACTTCCTGCCATCAGCCCGACTGCCACCTTTCCAACGGTTAATATGCAGTTGCTGATCAGAGCCAGCCAGGCTACTTTTTTACCGATCCTTTCTCTTTCTTTTACAGTGTCCATGTTCCCCTCCTAAAATAAAGTTTCCCGAAGGAAAAAAAAACCCTAAGCCCATTCCGGCTTAGGGTACTATGTAATTTTGAATTTTGGGCTCGTCATATCCATCATCCTTATTTGTTGCGGCAAAAATACCAGTTCTTTAATGATACTCTTTTCAAAACAGAAATGCAATCCAGCATTAATTTCTGGAAAATAACACACTGCGGAAACATATCTATGAAGTAGATCAATGTTACAGGAGGAATCTGCTATGAACAACAAAGTCAGAAAAAATGATTTTGTGCAAGGTTTTGTTCCCCATCATAACCATGGTTCCGTTGACTATACTTCTATGGCCGATAATCATGTTCATCAATGTCTTGATGTGACTTCACCGCCCATTCCCACGCAGGACGGAGGCCATATCCATTTTACGGAGGGGTACGTCTTGTTTGAAGATGGGCATACCCACCATTACCGTGCCTATTCTGGTCCGCCCATACCTGTTGGCAACGGCATGCACGTACACTTTTACGACTTTTTCACAACTGTAGACGATGGACATCGTCATCATGTAAAAGGTGTAGACCAGCCCGCTCCCGGAACAAAATAACAACTTTTTATTACTCTCCAGTTAATGAGCCCGCTTTGCCATGACTGTTTTTTTCGTTAAAAACGAAGCGTTTCTGCCCGCCATAATTCAATACCGTATAAAGTCCAGTTCCAATCAGTACTGCGGCATCTTTGGCAAACTCCTTTGGCAGGGGAAGGATAGCTGAAAACGCCCATTTAACAACCTGTATGCCAGCGTAGTAGGCTGTACAATAGCAGAGCAGTATAACGATAATAAAACGAATCATGCTTCCGGCAACGGGTGTGGAACTCTTAAAGGTAAACATCCGATTCAGCACATAGCTTACACAGGCTCCAACCGTGTTTCCCAAAAACGTTGCAATCCAATACGTTGCACCGGCTGCATGAATCAACAGATAGATGACGGATAGTCCGACAAGCGTATTGATGACACCAACCATTAAAAAACGCACAAATGAATGTTTCATTGTTCATCAACCTTTAATTTATTCAACAGCTTCTGCACGATACAAATAAATCTTCCATGCCGATTCTTCTTGTGAGAACGCTCTGACAAAGTGCAGATGATTTTCTTCCGCATTGCCGATCGGCAATGCGGAAAAAATGTACTGTCCACCCATTTCGGTAAAGACTTTAGTGTTCAGCTGCAGATGATGAACCACTTCTTTTGAATCCTTTGTGTAATGATACTTTTTCCCCAGTTCATCTGCGAACAGATAGCACCGGTTTCCCCAACGGTCAAAGTACTTCCTTAACGCCCGGTCTTTATCCAGTTCCTTGGCAATGATCTTCCGAAACTGATGCTTATAGGACAACGGATAATAATTATTATAGGTATCGAGTGTGTAGAAGCCATTATACTGAGCAATGGCAGGATGGATCCCTATACTCGCGACCCGGTAAGATGGCTGAGGACTGCCTATATAGTCCTTGATCTCCTCAAATTGCTTTTCAGCATAAAACTCCTTAAAGGACGGAGCACCGACCGAACGATAATAGATCTCTTCATGAGCGCAGCACAGAACAAAAATCTGAAGAGCAATCCCAGCCTTCACCCATATCCTCCAAGATCCTCTATTCCATAAAACCCAGCATCCCAAAGCAAATAATGCGTAAATAACGAGAGGACGCAAAAAATGAAAACGGGCAAAATTGAAGGTTGCAAGAAAAGAAACCCTGACTTTAATCGGTTCCCAGCCCTTGTTAAACCAAAAGGCATACCAGACAGAGAGCAAAAAGTTAAGCACAAACAGGAATAGGAAAAGCTTTTTGCTATCAACGTTTCTGCCTCTATCTTTCCAAAGCTTCCAAAGCGCCGCAAACGTAATAGGCATGATGACCGCTGTATGCAGGGTGAGAACATGCGTGTGGCCCAAAAAAAAGTTCTTAAAAGACAGCCTCATCGAATGCCAGAATGTATGCTGCCCGATCTCAAACTCGTTCCGGCTTGTCGGTTCTTCAGGTACAACGAGCGAGTACAAGAGTCTGTATTCAATCATCAGATAGATTGCAACCATCAGTACGATACTGAATAAAAAGCGGAGGTTCCACTGCTTTTTTACCAGTGCATCATACATCCAAAGCAAACCCACAGCCGTTAGGAAAAAGAAAAAACCAAGCACAAAACTGGAATATAAGGGCAGTAGTACGAGAATCAGCCACTCCCTCCATGTGTCTTTGTGCTTTCTTATATTTAAAAAAGCCCATAGTGCCAAGGGCTGCCCGAGTGTACTGAGCATGCCCGAAGGCCAGAAGGGGGTGAGAGCAAACGCGAGCGAAACCCATACAGTAACTGGATAAGCTTTTTGGTCTTTTATCCAATGTCTCGTCAGCAGCAAATACATGCCGATGAACGCAAAAATACGGGTAATTCCCTGGCTCATTGCGTAAGCTGTCATCGGCTCAAACCAGTGATGAAGCCACTGGATCAGGCTGAACTCCGTTCCGAACGCATTGCGGGGTAGCCCGTTTATGATTTGGGGAATAACCGCATCCATCGGACCAAATAGCTGGCCGCTCTCTTTTAGCACCTTATACCAAGCGATGTTAGAATCCATATTATCATGCACTCGGATATGCGAGTTCTCGCCAAGTATAAACGGAGGGGCCATGAAGAAAAACAGGAACACCCATGCGAGTATCAGATGTTTTTTTTCCGGGCTTAAGGCTGGCCAGTATTTCACAATTCAGAGAACCCCTTCTGTTTAAAATAAGCCGTAAAATCGGCAAAATTACAATTTCGGATCGGCCTGTACGTCCATCATCTTTTCCTTTAAATAACGCAAGAGAGGCTCGTTAAGCTCCTTATTTTTCAGAGCAAATTCAATCGTCGTCATGATAAATCCAAGCTTGTCCCCAACATCGTAACGATCGCCTTCAAACTCGTAGGCATACACATGCCGATTCTGGTTCAGCCTCTGGATGGCATCCGTAAGCTGAATCTCTCCACCCGCCCCGATCTCCTGATTATCCAGAATGGAAAAGATCTCTGGAGTAAGAACATAGCGCCCCATGATGGCCAGGTTTGATGGTGCTTCACCTCTAGCGGGCTTTTCCACAAAATTAGAAACCTCATACAATCGTCCGGATTGTTTTTTCGTCTCAATGATTCCGTATCGATCGGTTTCTTCTTCCGGTACCGGTTTGACCCCGATTACAGACGACCCTGTTTTCTCGAACTGCTGAATCAGTTGGCGAATGCATGGTGTTTCTGACTGTACAATATCATCACCAAGAAGCACGGCGAACGGCTCGTCTCCAATAAACTTCCTGGCACTCCACACCGCATGACCGAGTCCCTTCGGCTGTTTCTGGCGGATGTAATGAATATCGGCCATCTCTGAAGATCGTTGAACTTCCTGAAGGAGCTTCACCTTGCCCTTGCTGAACAGACTTTGCTCCAGTTCGAAGGAATAGTCAAAGTGATCCTCGATCGCACGTTTCCCTTTACCTGTCACGATCAGGATATCTTCAATGCCTGAACTAATCGCCTCCTCCACAATATATTGAATAGTGGGTTTGTCTACTATAGGCACCATCTCTTTCGGCATCGCTTTGGTGGCCGGCAGAAACCGGGTACCAAGCCCGGCTGCTGGAATAATGGCTTTCTTTACTGTTTTCATATCTACCACTCCTCAAAGGCCTCAAAATTGTACCCTATCTATGCATTAGTGTGACCAATGCTCTCTCATCCAAACCCCCATTTTCATCTGATAGGTACTATTCCATTTTCACTGCTGAATTAAACAAAAACCGCTCATTTAAAAGGATGAGCGGTTTTTGTCGTTATTTACTGTCATTCGGATAGACAACTCCAATCTGGCTGCGGATTTCATCCATGATTTCCATGACGGTAAGAGAATTCGAGTGTGAATTAATGTCAGATTCAAGTTTTCCTTGCTGAATCAAGGAGATGAATTCTTTTGCTTCATAATACATCGGTTCATGATCGGCAGTCCGAGAGACTTCTTCTGTCGAGCCGCCCCTTAGCCGGATCTCTACTTTCTCCGGGGTATGAATCCGGTCAATGACGATACTCCCTTTCTCCCCTTGAATTTCAGAAGGGAGGAAGGAATCAGTAATTTTCGAGTAGGTGATGACGGCTTCCATCGACTCATAGGTCAGAAGAACACTTCCCTCCCCATCGACACCGGATTCCAGCATGATCCCGCTTGCCTTTACAGTGAGCGGTTTACCAAACAGAACAACGAGCGGATAAATGCAATACGTTCCCAAGTCCATTAGTGCTCCGTTCGAAAACTCGGGCTTAAATGCATTTAAAATGTTTCCTTCTTTATAGGCATCATAGCGGGAAGAATATTGGCAATAGTTCCCGACGTATCTTCGTATCGTTTCGATCCTGGGCAAGCACTCCTGGATCGCCTTGAACCCTGGAAGCATCGTAGACTTCAGCGCCTCCATCATAACCACCTTGTTCTCTTTTGCTGCTGCAATCATATCCTTCACTTCGCCTGCGTTCGATGCAAGGGGCTTCTCACAGAGCACATGCTTCCCATGATTCATCAGCATGATGGCCTGCTTCGAATGAAAAGAGTTTGGACTGGCGATATAGACCGCATCGACGACTTCTGATTTTGCCATCTCTTCCACATCCGTAAAAACGGTCTGCACCCCGTATTTATCCGCAAACTCTCTGCCTTTTTCCTCCGTCCTTGAATAGACGGCAGCCAGTTTAAAATCCTCCAGATCCCCTGCTGCTTTCAAAAAAGAATCGGTAATCCAGTTCGTTCCAATTATACCAAAACGTATCACAATAAATCCTCCTTCATCGTGCTCTCTGATCATCATGCATTTAATGTAGCATGTTTTACAGTTCTGTGCGGAAATTTAGCTGTCTGCTTAATTAGAAATCGATCTCGATATGTTAACGCCCGGCTTTCCTGCTGAATAAGATTTAAGTAAGATAAAAACAGGAAGCTGGTTGCCTATGAATAGCCATAGCAAAGAAATTGCAGGATCTGTAATAGCAGCTTTAGGCACCCTTCTTTCAGCAATTGGGACTACTCCATTTCCTGCTTTACCAAAGGAATTCCGGAAGGATTTAGACCTTTTCGGCAATACATTGCAAGCTGCCGGAAATTCACTTGAAGCCGGCGGGCAAGGAACGTTTTCACTGGAACTGATCGGAAATGAACTTCAGGCGATCGGAAACGTTACAGTCATCGCCGGTCTTCTTATGGATTTTGAAGGCCACATCGAGGACATTTTAATCATAACGGGGAATTGGACCCAGGCATTAGGCGGTTTGGTTGCTTTAGCAGACGAATTTGAGGACAGGCCATCGGGAACTCACTTCAGGCGCTGGGCGGTTCATATGAGCTGCTCGAAGACGGCGGATACTATCATCCGTCTGTCTTCTTTGACAATGATGACTTAATTATCACTGGCAGCCGGATCCAAGCTGTGGGCGCTGCTATCTCTGTCATCGGTCAAATTAAAGAGGAAACGCAGGAAGCCGCTCTGAACATTAATGAATAGCCATTGTAGGGAAACTACACTTTATATGTCTGCAGAACCTCCTGCTGAAAGGAAGTTCGAATTTCCTCAATCGGCATGTTATAACCGATCAAAATCAGGCATGTCCGGCAGGTTGGGTCTTCCATCCGTTCTATCTCCAGTTCTTTCGATGCGAATTGAAATTGATAGAGACCAGAGAGAGAAGCCAGCGATACCATTCCTTTTCCGCGCAGCACACTTCCAGGCAGCTTTTTCAGCCATTTTTCAAAGCGGATTCGCTCGACCGCAGGAAAATCTTCTATTTTAAACGCTTTAAAAGGGTGCTCGTGGTGGTGGTGTTCATGATTGTGATGCGAATGGCCGGCTTCTTCCATTCCATCCCCAAGGGAGACGGCAATCGTGCTCATCCGTTTCTTCAACAGCTCCTCCAGCTCCACTTCACCATAGACCGTTTCTATGATTTCAACATCTGCTTTTAATAGCTTGCTAAGTTTTTTATAGATCTTTTCTTTCGTTTTCTCGTTGACAAGGTCCATCTTGTTTAAAAGAATAAGTGTAGCGCTCGTCATCTGTTCATTGAGCATCTCCCGTATTTCCCTTGAACTGGAGAAAATGCTTTGATACTCAAGGAACTTGCTCGCATCGGCGAGACTGATGATGGACTGTGTTTCAAAACCGTCAAGAAGACGCGGATCGGTCAGCGCTTCAAGAATTTCCTTCGGATTTGCCACTCCTGTACCTTCAATCAGTAATACATCGACAGCGTTCTCTTCCTGTAAAAAGAACTGAAGCTCCTCGCGAAGATCGTCCTGTATCGTACAGCAAATACAGCCGTCCAGCATTTCCAGCAGCTTTTCACCTTTAAACATATGCCCTTCTACATTCACCTGACCGAGCTCATTAAGAACGATGCCCGGCTTAAGCCCCCTCTTTTTAAAGTCAGACAGCATCTTGAGCAATACTGTTGTTTTTCCGCTGCCAAGAAAGCCGCTTAGTATGTAGGTTGGTATTTTTTGTGGCTGTGTCATATGATGGCCCTCCTATCAGTAAATGCTTGTTATTTTTATAAATCGTAATCATTATGTTTTATCATATCATGGATGGCAGGTCCAGACCTAGAAAAACAAACAAATTATCTATTCATCAAAAAGATTTTCGCTGTCCCCTTTACTTCTTAAAAGAGTATGGTAAGATCCAAATCGTAAACATTACGTTTTATTTTGGAGGGATTGGATTGGAAACCATACCTGTTGCCGTGCTCAGCGGCTATCTGGGCGCAGGGAAAACCACTCTGCTTAATTACATACTAAACAACCGCGAGAACTTAAGGGTTGCTGTCATTGTAAACGATATGAGTGAAATAAATGTGGATGCCGAAATGATCAAACAGGGCGGGTTTTCCCGCACGGAGGAGAAGCTGGTAGAATTGCAGAATGGCTGCATCTGCTGCACTTTGCGCGATGATTTGCTTCTGGAGGTTCAGAAGCTTGCTGACAACAAGACGATCGATTACATCGTGATCGAGTCGTCTGGAATAAGTGAGCCTCTTCCGGTTGCACAGACATTAACCTACCAGGATCAAGAATCAAGCCTCGATCTTACCAAGTTAGTGTCACTTGATGCTTTGATCACCGTTGTGGATGCCCACCGGTTTTGGGAAGATTATGCTTCAGGAGAAAACCTTCTTGATCGAAATCAAGCAGTCGATGAAACAGATAAACGCCAAGTGATCGATCTGCTCGTTGATCAAATTGAATTCAGCAATATCATTATCATTAATAAAACAGACCTTGTAGCATCTGAGCAAGTCGCACGTCTAAAAGCAGTCATGCGCAAGCTGCAGCCCGAAGCTAAAATATTGGAATCCATCAAAGGCCAAGTTCCACTTAGCCAACTGCTGAATACCGGACTATTTGATCTTGAAAAGGTCAGCCAGTCACCCGGCTGGCTTAAAGAGCTTAACGGTGAGCATACACCTGAAACAGAAGAATTTGGCATCACTTCTTTTGTGTATCGCCGGAAACGCCCATTCCATCCTGAACGCCTGATGAAATGGCTGGAAAACTGGCCTGCAAAAATCGTGCGGTCAAAAGGAATGTTTTGGCTGGCTTCAAGAAACCGTACAGCCGGCCTTTTATCTCAGGCAGGTACTTCGATTGTCATTCAAGGAGCAGGAGACTGGATCGCTGCATTGCCTGAGGATGAACAAAAAGAAACTCTGGCAGAAGCACCCGAACTGCTTGAGATTTGGGACGGGCAGTTCGGTGACCGCTTGACAGAGCTTGTCATGATTGGAATGAACATGGACCAAAAAAGTATCGAACATTCACTGGATCATTGCCTTTTAACAACAGAATAAATGAATTCCGATTGGGAAAAACTCCGAGATCCTATTCCTGCATTCTATACGGAAGGAAGGTGAGGCCATGGTCTTAATGCAAATTAGTAAAAAGCTTTCTCTTCACGTTTTGTGAGAGAAAGTTTTCTCTTTTTACCAGCTTGCTTTTTTCACGCCTGGAATTTGGCCTTTATGAGCAAGTTCACGGAAGGACTCCCCTCGGCCGCGGTCACCTTGCATCGATTATGAAGCCTGGTTGAACTCGCGTTTCTAGGAAGCTTGCTCAAACCTTCATAATCTCCCATCGCCTTCAATTCTGCTCTTTTTGCAGCATAGCGCTCAACGACCGCCTGACGTTTTAACTCTCGTTCGATCATTGCTTTTTTCGCCATCATCCATCATTCCTTTCTTTCTTAAATCGTAATTATTACGTTTTGTATTGTAATCCTTACACATCGGGCTGTCAATAATGGCAATTTTTGTAAGATGGAGATGAGGAAAAACTCTTTACAAATCGTAACCATTACGATATAGTTCAGTAAGATCTTATATTGAAAGGTTGAATACGATGAAAATGATGAAATGGCTTGCCATGTTCACTGCTCTTTCTTTTATTCTTGCAGCCTGTTCCGGCCAAAACAAGACCAGTTCGGCCGAGGAAGCAGCTCATAAGAACAAAAAAATACAAATCAATACGACTATTTTTCCACTTGAGGATTTTGCAGCAAAGATCGGCGGCAAGTATGTTAATGTGCAAAATGTAGTACCTGCAGGTATCGAGCCCCACGACTACGAACCCACGATCCAAACGATGTCCAAACTGACTGATGGTGATATTTTTATCTATAACGGAGCAGGATTGGAAGGATTTGCCGACAAAGCCATCGACACATTGAATCAAGATCAAACGATGGTGGTTAAAGCCTCAGAAGGGATACCGCTTGCTGAAGCTCAGGAGGAGCATGAAGGCCAAAAGGAGCATCATGAACATGGAGACGTTGATCCCCATGTGTTTATTGATCCATTACATTCCATAAAAATGGCGGAAAACATAAAAAATGCATTGGTGAAAAAAGATTCTTCTCATAAAGAATACTATGAGAAAAACTTTGAGGATTTAAAATCTCAGATCGCTGCTATTGATCAAGACTTCAAAACTCTTATGAAAGGCAGCCATAAAAAAGAAATCCTTGTTTCACACGCTGCTTATGGTTATTGGGAGAAGCGATATGGATTAAAACAAATTCCAATTTCCGGACTTTCTCCGTCCAATGAACCGACCCAGAAACAGCTGCAGCAAATTATTAATCTTTCAAAGAAACATCAGATCCGCTATGTTTTGTTTGAAGACAATGTCAAACCGCGGGTAGCCGATACAGTAAAATCTGAGGTGGGTGCCGAGGCCCTGTCCTTCCATAACTTGGAGTCACCCTCTCTAAAAGATATTTCAGGTAAACAAGACTATATCAGCCTCATGGAAAAAAACATTAACATTCTAAAAAAAGTTCTTCAATAAATTAAGAATCCTCATCCTTCTGCCCGGATGAGGATTTTCCATGTTTACGTTTCAGACGGACAGTTTACTCACTTATCCCTCTCTTCTTTGATCCGGATAAATTTTATGCCAAATAAACAGTCCGATCACCCAAAATAAGATCAATAGACTCCAGTAGAAAGTGAACATGCGCTTTCCTCCCTCTATTTTTCCCGTATAAAAAGCCCGCTTAAACAGAACGTGATCTGCTTAAACGAGCCTCTAGATGTCTAGTCAGCTCTTGCTCTATGTAATTCACCAATTTGGAGACGGCGGAACATTAGGCCGGCGATGCCATATTGCACCTTGCGGGTTGTTCCCTCTGCCGCTGTTGATGTTTTAGTTTGAGAGTATGTTACCTTACTTTCAGGACAGATGTCAAGGTTTTCCGAGTGAAATACTCTGAATAAGTAGTTTGGCTCAATTATTTCGAGTTTGGCTCAATTCTTCCTGAGTTTGGCTCAATTAGCTGGAGTTTGGCTCAATTACCACAAAAAAACCGAACCACTCCATCATACACTGGCGATTCGGCATCCCTTTACAAATTCGACATCAGCCTCTTCAAAATGCGCTCATAATCATCCCGGTCGATGCCCGGGGCAAATTCCTCAGGAAGTTCTTCAAAGTCCGGTACGGGAGCCCCTTCCGGCATGCCGTCAATGACCGTTAACTGCTGGCCGGTTTCAGGGTTCTTTCCTTTCCAGATCTTGCTGATGTCGCGGTACTCAGGCTCTCCCCACGTATACAGCACATTATAAAGTCCCTGATCCATAAATTTCTTTGCGTAATCAAACTTGCTGTTGTCGAGTCTCGGAACCGGAAGCATTTTTCCGACGTCCACACCGGTTGCTACTTCCAATGCCTTTGCATAAGCGATAATATGGGTGCCTCCCCGGACGAGTAAATAACCGGTCAAGGTTCTTGCTGTTGGATGCTCCGTCATTTCATACACCCTCATTTTATGGGTACGCGCTCCGATCTCCAACAGATAGTTATGAAGAAGATCAGCTATAAGATTTCCGGTATTGGTTACAAACTCTCCGTTCCACGGGCGGCCCATGGAGTCACCCGGGTAGGCAGTCTGAGGCGTCGTCGTAAAATGGAGCGAATAGCGTGCATCCTTCCCATTTTGCAGCGGTGTGCTGTCCGGGTCACCCGGAAACGTATTGCCGAATGACATGAGATTAATCGTATTGGCCACCAATTCCACATGGCCGAACTCCTCCGCCGTGATGCTGGCCACCAGGTCATAAAAAGGTTTAAGTTTTTTCTTTCCCCGAAAATTAAATGACTGGAACATGTAATTATTCAGTGTAGACATCTCTCCAAACTTTCCGCCCAAAAGCTCCTGAACGGCTGAGGCTCCGTTCATGTCTCCGTGCTCCGGCCGCGGCAGTTCGATCTGAATTTTGTTCACACGTTTTATCATGATGCTTCACCCCCCCGCTGTGTTTCTACTACCTCAAAGCCTATGTGGTCCCCAGGAGGATTATTCGGGAATAAGCTGAGGATTCGGCACCACCCAGATGATCGCTTGCGTGCGGATATGAAATGAGTTTCCTGCGGATTCTACGACGATATGATCAGGAACCACCTGTTTAAGCGTCCCCCGGACCGACCCTCGCTCGGTCTGGACGACAACCGGCTTTCCTACGGCCGGCTGCAGCGATTGATATACGTATGGATCGCCCACGACCCAATTGATGTTATTCATGCTGAGCTCCCCCTTAACAAACAATTTGCAGTATTCCTTATAGTTTATTAGAAGGATTTGGCCATTAGTCTATCTAAAAAAGAGGACAGCTTTCAGGAAGCTGCCCTCTTTTCAATCATTCTTATTTTTTTAGATCCTCAACGGAATCGATCGGCATGTATTTCGGAACCGTCAGTCCAAGCTTCGTACCTTCCAGGTTAGGACCGAGATCCTCGAATTTGCCTTTATATTTGTTGTAGTAATCCTTGTGAGTCGTTGGCAGCCATGCGGCGACCATCGCGTCGGCACTTCCGTCTGCCACTCCAGCGAACATCGGGCCGGCTTCAACCTGCTGAAGTTTTACTTTATAGCCCTGCTGTTCAAGAACTTTTGCTACAACGTTCGTACTTGCAATTTCGGATTCCCAGGCTACATATACAAGGCTGACTTCTTTCCCATTGCCTTTTTGAGCACCTTTCGTCCATTTGCTGACTTGTTGCTTATGGGATTTCACCCATTTAGCTGCAGCGTTTTCAGGCTTCGCTCCATCTTGAACGTCCACCATGACCTCTTCCATGTCAGAAGGCTTCCAGTAGAACTGATCCAAGATCTTGTTAGCGCCTGGATTTTCCTGCTTGAATCCTTTTTTCGTGAGAGTATGGATGCTTTCTCCCTTACCGTAAGAGCCTTTAGGGTCCTTCAGGTATTTAAGGTCGTACTTGCTGAACATCCAATGCGGCGTCCATCCAGTAACGATGATCGGCTCTTTCTTTTCATACGCTTTTTTCAATTCTGCGGTCATCGCTGCGGCTGAACCTTCTTTTAGTGTCCAGTCTTTATTCAAACCGTAGTCTTTCATCGCTTTTTCTGTTGATTTCATTAATCCGGCACCAGGATCGATCCCTGTTATTTCATAATTCACCTGGTCACCGACATTCTTAGAGCTCGTTTGATCCGGTTTAGCCTGTGCGATCGCTGTTGCAGCATAAGCTACGATCAGCACACCGGCTAAGACAGAATAAACAATTTTCTTATTGATGATATTGCCGAAAAGCGGTTTTCGTAAGTTTTGAGAGATTCGATCCAGGATGATTGCGATAATAACGATCGATAGCCCGGCTTCAAAACCTTGGCCGACTTTAATTTGCGTCACCGCACGATAAACTTCTGCTCCAAGTCCGGGTGCACCAACAAGTGATGCGATAACGACCATGGACAAGGCAAGCATGATACTCTGGTTGACACCAGCCAGGATGGTCGGTGCAGCCAATGGAAGCTGTACTTTGAGCAGCTTTTGTCCTGTTGTGGAGCCAAAGGCTTCTGAAGCTTCGATCAAATCTTTTGGCACTTCGCGGATCCCTAGATTCGTAAGACGGATCGTCGGCGGTACCGCAAAGATCACAGATGCCAGAATCCCCGGCACCACACCGATTCCGAAGAACAGAATCGATGGAATCAGGTATACGAAGGCAGGCATGGTCTGCATGAAATCCAAAATAGGGGTAATGATTCTTCTTGCGGTATCTTTTTGCGAAGCCCATATTCCAAGCGGTATTCCGATCAATATAGTCAGGACGACGGATGACAACACGAGTGCGATCGTATCCACAGTTGAATCCCAATATCCGAGATTATCAATCAGTAATAATCCGATCAAAGTAAAAATGGCCACTCCCCATCTGCTCGTGTAAAGAGCAATAAGAGTTATGATTAATATTAAAACAATCGATGGTCCCATTCCAAGAAGGGTGACAAGGTTGTCAAGCAGCCCATCGATAAAGCCTGTAATGGCATTGAACACAGGATCAAACGTGCTCGTTATCCAGTCCACAAGATGGTCAACCCATTGTGCTAAAGGGATTTTCGGAAAATTCATTCGTCATCCTCCTTTCCGTTCAGCCCATCGCGGTTGCCGGCAAGCGCCCCAATGACTGCGCCTCTGATAATGACACCATTTAACCGTTTTTCTTCATCCGTAACGGCAAGTGGAATCGTCGAATTCGCCATCGGTTCCAGCAAGTCAGAAAGCAGTGTGTCCTCACTTACGGTCAACACGTCTTTTTGCATGACTTCCTCGATGGTTTTATTTTCTTTAATGGCCATAGATGCAGCGTCTGCTGTCACAGCCCCAAGCAGTCTTTTTTTCCGGTCGACGACAAAGATGCTGGAATACCCTTGGTCTTTCATGATTTGAAGCGCAACCCGCGGCCCTCTGTCAGGAGAGATCTTCTCTGCCCGTTTCATTACGTGTGAAGCGGTAAGAACACGTGATATATCCACATCTTCCACGAACCGTTCTACGTATTCATTTGCCGGGTTCATCATAATTTCTTCAGGTGTTCCGATTTGAATGATGCTGCCGTCTTTCATAAGGGCAATACGGTCCCCGATTCGTAGCGCTTCATCCAGATCATGCGTGATAAAAATAATCGTTTTGTGCATGGAATCCTGAATTTCGAGGAGTTCGTCCTGCATATCCTTCCGAATCAATGGGTCAAGGGCACTGAAAGCTTCATCCATCAAAAGGATATCTGTATCGCTTGCGAGCGCTCTTGCCAGTCCCACACGCTGCTGCATTCCGCCGCTCAGCTGGGAAGGCAGCTGATTTTCATAGCCTTTTAATCCGACGATCTCAAGGGATCTCATCGCTTTTTCCTTGCGTTCCGATGGGGAGACATTTTGTATTTCCAATCCGTATTCCGTATTTTCCAACACGGTTTTATGAGGAAATAATGCGAAGTTTTGAAACACCATACTGATGGTCTTGCGTCTCACTTCTCTAAGTTGAGAGGAAGGCATTTTCACGATGTCTTTATTATCGATAAGAATTTCGCCACTCGAAGGATCGATCAACCGGTTAAGCATGCGGATCAAAGTGGATTTACCGCTTCCGGATAACCCCATGACCACGAAGATCTCACCAGGATAGATATCAAATGATGCGTTATTCACACCGACCGTGCTGCCCGTTTCTTTTAATATGTCTCTTTTTGAGTAACCTTTTTTCAGTAATTGAACGGCAGCTTTCGGAGATTTGCCAAATACTTTGGTTACATTTCTTACACTGACTTTTACTTCCATAACATCACCTCTAATTTTACGACATTTTTCGACAACCACGATTCACCGTAACTTTATTATTGTATAGAAGTATCAATGCTGCACCAAATTATGTATCGTTTGATTTAAGGGTGTGTGACAGTTACTATTAGGAATCCCAACAGATAGCCATAATATACTTACATATATGGACATATCCTCTAATATCCTTTCATATGCTTTCTTTTGAGTAACTATTCGGAAATTTATGGGATTATGCTACACTCTATTTATGAAAAAATCCAACCGGTCCCTCTGCTTATTATTTGAAGAACTGGGAATATACAAGGAGAATATGGTATGTTATACATCTACCGTACTCTTGCTTGTTAAGGAGAATTTATGCATATTTTTTCTATTTTACTAATGCTCGTTACCATTTTGAATATATTGCTTGCGGCCGTCATCGTATTTCGGGAACGCCGCGATGCCAGCTCCACTTGGGCCTGGCTCCTTGTTTTGCTCTTCATACCCTTAGGAGGCTTTTTTCTTTATTTACTCTTTGGGCAAAACCTGAGCAGAAATCGGCTTTTTCAATGGGATGACCAAAAAAAGCTCGGTTTGGAGAAAACATTAAACAGCCAGATGAAACATCTTAGGGAGGGCTCTTTTGAGTTCTGCAACGAACCTGAACGGGCCAGTCAGGATCTGATCTACATGCAGCTCCTCAATAACCAAGCTCCATTTTCCAGAGATAACTCCGTTGAAATATTTACCGACGGGGAAAAGAAATTCGAGAGCCTGTTTAAGGATATCGAGCAGGCTGAGCACCATATACACCTTCAGTATTACATCATAAAAAAAGACAATCTTGGCAGAAAAATAAGAGATATGCTGATCGAAAAAGCGAAGCAGGGAGTTAAGGTGAGAGTTCTTTACGATGAATTGGGATCACGAAGGCTCACCAAGCGCTTTTTTTCAGAGCTTCGAAAAGCTGGAGGAGAGGTCGAAGTCTTCTTCCCGACAAAGTTTGCCTTCATTAATTTTAGGATGAACTACAGGAACCACCGGAAGATCGTTATTATCGACGGAAAGATTGGATATGTCGGCGGTTTTAACGTTGGCGATGAATACTTGGGGCTTAATCCGAGGTTTGGTTTTTGGCGCGACACCCACTTAAAGATCCAGGGTACGGCCGTCCACTCCATGCAAACCCGCTTTATTCTGGACTGGAATCAAGCCTCTTATGGACATGATATTGATTATGACCCGGTCCTTTTTCCAGAAGAGATCGGCAAGGGCAGCATCGGCATGCAGATTGTGACAAGCGGCCCTGAATCCCAATGGCCGCAAATTAAGGACGGATACATTAAGATGATCTCCCTGGCCAAAAATTCGATCACCATTCAAACCCCTTACTTTATTCCTGACGCCAGCCTGCTGGACACGCTGCGGATCGCCTGCCATTCCGGGGTAGACGTAAAGATCATGATTCCGAATAAGCCGGACCATGTCTTTGTATACTGGGC
Source organism: Fictibacillus sp. NRS-1165 (assembly GCF_050468105.1). Taxonomy (NCBI): domain Bacteria; kingdom Bacillati; phylum Bacillota; class Bacilli; order Caryophanales; family Fictibacillaceae; genus Fictibacillus; species Fictibacillus sp. NRS-1165. Next base: position 360 of record NZ_JBDPNU010000038.1, on the reverse strand, counting down.
ATCTTTATCGAACATTGGTGACTTGCTGAAGGCAGGAGCAAAAGTCTATATTTACGACAACGGCTTTATCCATGCTAAATCTATCGTGGTCGATGATGAGATATCCTCTGTCGGAACCGCTAATTTCGATATCCGAAGTTTAAAACTCAATTTTGAGATCAATGCCTTTATTTACAACAAAACGATTGCCAAAAAACTGATGGACGCTTTCCATGAGGATGTCAAACTTTCAAGAAAGCTGACATGGGAACAATATCAGCAGCGTTCAAAATGGATCCGGTTCAGAGAATCTATTTCCCGCCTGCTCTCCCCCATCCTATAAAAACAAAAACCGCCTGTTCTGAACTGCACCCCAATTGT
>NZ_JBDPNU010000037.1:0-57263 GCF_050468105.1 Fictibacillus sp. NRS-1165 | reverse complement strand
AAAGCAAGGATTAATTTATTATTTACGCCACGGGATTAAAGACCGTGGTGTGGCACTGAAGTTGATTTACAACAAGCCTCCAACAAAAAAACATTGTTGTTAATAACCCGAGTGTCTATATCCCCTGTATGAACATAATAAAACCCGTAAGTTATTGGAAACTCCTCCGTTAGAATAACAACAGGCTATTGAAAAGAATGTGGACGTGTAATGTTCTTTTAGGAGTGGATGACAATATTGAAACGGAAAAGGATATCTCTGCCTACGTTTATATTTTTAAAATATCCCGAAAGAAGAAATACCAGTCTTATTTAATAACCATTAAAAATAAGAACTGAAAAAATCATCCTGTCTAAAAATGGAATGGTAAAGGATCCAATAAATTTTGATGCGGCAGAATCAGGTCACTACCTGGTTTTACAAAAGCTATTTCACGTGAGGAAAATTACATTTGTTGGTTAAATAAAAGTTTAGATATTATAAAAGAGCAAAAAGACCGATGATCCTTTTACATAGGATAATCGGCCTTTTTACAATTCATTATGTTTTTAATCAACTTTTTAATTAAATCTACCTAAAACCTCATCGTCAGCAGTTGATCCATGCGTAATGACTCCTCTTTGGGGCTTTTTATAAAAATACCCTACAGTCTGTTTTATTCCTATAAAAATTCCTTTATTAGTAAAAAAGAACTTCCTGTCGTTTAACTGTCGTATTTTGTAACAATTTGAAATATAACTGTAATATTATTTCACAAAATTATCCTGCTCCTAAGTGCTATAATTACCTTTGTGATTAATAGATTGGTAACATTTTCACAATGAGGGGGAAAAATAGTTGAGAAAGAAGTTTTTAACAGCTGCTTTATCATTAACCATTGGTCTAACCGGATTTACATATAGCTCAGCATCCGCTGAAACATTGAAGGAAATCCAACAGAAACAAGCTGAGAACCATATTGAAAAATCAAAGAAAAACAAACAAGTTAAAGAGGTTCAGGGTGAACAGGATCAGCTTCTTAAAGAACTGGACAAGCTTGATGCCTCTTTGAAAAAAACAGCCAGCGATATCGAGACAAAGAGAAATGAAATCGCAGAAACAAAAGCAAACATCGAGCAGCTCAAAAAAGAGATTGCTGTTCTGGAAAAGCGAATTGAAGAACGTGACGCCCTGTTAAAGAATCGTGTCCGTAACATGTACGAAAACGGCGGTGCGATAAAATATATTGAGGTTCTTCTCGGCTCTCAAGGATTTGGAGATTTCCTTGACCGTATGATCAGCCTGAACATCATCGCTGAACAGGACAAGACGATTCTAGAAGAACATAAACGCGATAAAGCAGAAGTAGAGAAAAAGAAGGGGCAGGTAGAAACACAGCTTGCCTCATTAAACAGCAAACTATCAGAATTAAATTCTCTTAACAGCCAGTTAAAAGCCCAGAAAGTGAAGAAAAACAAAATTATGAAGAGCCTTAAAAGTGAAGAGGCGCATCTTCATGATGACATTGGTAAACTAGAAGAGAAAGACGCACTTCTAGCGGATCAGGAGAAAGCGATTAAAGCTGAGATTGCCCGCGCTAAAAAAGAAGCAGCTGAACGCGCACGCCGTGAAGCAGCAGAGAAGGCAGCCGCCGCAAAACGTGCAGCCGAACAAAAAGCGGCCGCTGAACGGGCGGCAAGGGAAAGAGCAAAACAGCCTTCCCATCATTCGTCTCCGGCACCTGCTCCAGCACCAAAGCCTGAGCCTTCCTATGAAGCACCAAGTGCAGCCAGAGCTTTCATCTTCCCATCAGCTGGCTATGTCACTTCTCAGCTCGGTTCAAGATGGAATAAGTTTCATGCAGGCATTGATATCGCCAAGGCTGGCTATGTTCCGATTCATGCTTCTGCATCTGGAACGGTAGCACGCTCATACACATCGTCTACGTATGGCAACGTGGTATTCCTGTCCCATTACATCGATGGACAGCTTTATACAACGGTTTATGCACATATGAGAGACCGTGCAGTCAGCACAGGACAAACCGTCTCTCAGGGGCAAACCCTTGGACATATGGGTAACACCGGACATTCTTATGGCCAGCATCTCCACTTTGAGCTTCACAAAGGGCCATGGAATATCAACAAGACCAATGCAGTTAATCCACTTCCTTACATTCAATAACAACATGCAAAAAAGAACTGGCTGAATGAATTCTGCCAGTTCTTTTTATACGAGCAAACGGCGAAGCGGATGGCCCGTATATTCTGCCATTCTTCTGAAATTTGGGCGGATGATCTGTTTCGTGAGGAAGGCAGAAGTCGTTGCGCCTGGCCTTCTTCTTTGGTTGAGGACTTCAATAAACTCCCCGATCATCCCTGTTCCAATCCCGTGCCCAAAAAACATGCCGTTTCCCAGGTCAATAAGATTCTCACCCTGCCACTGCGGTGTCGCCGGGTGGAACTCGGGGTTCTGGATATAACGGATATCCCCAGGCAGAGAATCTCCTTGGTAGACTGATGTTAGCTGAAGGTCTTCATCATGCTCGGTACTCCATAACAGAAGCCCCCTGAACAGCTGGTTGAATGTCGACGGGCCGATCGTTTCAAGCAGCGCCTTATAAAGAATGATCATCATGGCAGTCGTACACTCAAAACCATATTTTCGCCCCTGGACGAATATATCGGTAATGGCATCCGCTGGTGTGACATCAGGCCTGATGAGAAATCCGCCATACGCGGTCAGAATCCAGAAGTTTCGGTTGGCCTTAGCTGTTGTAAACGTCGCAAACCTTGCTCCGCTGTTTTTCAATGCATAAGCTGATGATACAATGTTGGCGCGGTAGGTAATCTCAAACTGAAGCTGGCGGGGATTATCGTAAAAAAAGGACTCCCTGCCGTTCACAAGCTTAAGGGCCGTTCCCCTTTGGGCCTCTGAAAACTGTCCTGACCCCGGTATTTCCTCTATTGAATGAATCTGCGTTCTTTTTACATAGATCAACTTTAGCCCCCCTGTTCACACAGGATAATATACAAGATATGGGGACGTATGGAGAAAGGTGATTACTTGGCCCAGTGCGATAAGCCCGAAAAAACAAAAAGAGGCGCTATGCCCCTTTTTCATTAATAAATGTAAATTGTTCAGCGCCAGCCGGGATAAAACCGGCACCTTTTTAATTTTGCTGTCAAAAACCATCTGATGAACCAGACTGGAACCGACAAGAGCAGCCAGCACAATGCACCCAGCCCAAAACTTTATGCTTCTGATCATGCCCCCGCCTCCCGCCTCAAGCGAATGGACAACAAAAACTCAAGGAATCCGAAGAAAACGAAAAACGGAATAGCAAGAAAAACCAAGATAACAGCCATGATCTCAGGCCTGAAATCGGAATAAAGGTAATATGTGATCCCATCAATATTAAAAATCCATTCCACAAGAAGCAGATTGGAGATCATAAACCACAGGACGGTCTTTGAAAAATGAAAAAGGGTTTCATATGTATTCCGTGTCACGTGAAATAACAACACGTACGTTCTTCGCAGTCCTTTCGCCCGGCTGAAATCGAAATAGGGCATTTTGCTTTCTTCCTCTGACAGCAGGACCATCATTTTATAAAAATAAATAAACGGCAGGATCATAAGGCACATGATTGGAATAACATAAATCCGCTGTTCACCGAGTGAAGCAACATCAGACAAAAGAATGCTCGTCTGCTTATAAAAGAACACGATAAACATTTGTACGAGCGCAAAGACGAGCAGATCAGGAAGAGACTCCAATAGCGTCAGTAAATTTTTTATCACAGCCCTCACCCGCTCTGGCAGCGTCATCGTCATCCATGCCAGCACCTGAGCAAGAAAAAATGCCAGAAGAAATGCAGTGAGAAGAATGGTTATTGAATAAAAATATGGATCCAAAAAATCCCGGAATAAAGGTCTTGGCTGCTTAAACGGTATGTATTGTAGATGTCCTGGATGAAGCAAAGACACACTCACGTCTTTTATCTTTTCCCAATAAGAGGACACGTTCTTTGTAAGAAAAAGATCCGGTAAGCCACTGATCAAGACGATGGAAACCACAGTCAGCAAAAATTGTATCAACATTTTTCGTAAAATCGCCATTCTATCCCCCCTTTTTCCTTTAAAAAGAATGGACGATATTTAGTTCAGAATTGTTACAAATTTAGGACTTTTGCACGGTTCTTAAAAATTATCGCCAATAATGTTAAATTTCGTTTATTTTTAACATTCCTTGACATATTAAAAGAAGATGATCATTCCAAGGAGAGAATAGCATGTTCAAACAAAAATACAGTGCAGCTTTGCTAGTTCTAATCATTGTGTTGTTAACGATGCCCATCCATTCGGCAGCCTCGGGTGAGTTTCCATTCACAGTCTACCCTGTTCCAGATAAAGGAAAAATCATGAGATGGACAAAGGTGGATAAACTCCTCCCTAGAGGAAGCAAATTTAAAGTGATTGATTTGGAAACCGGCTTCTATTTTTCCGTTCAGCGGCGTGCAGGAAACAAGCACGCTGATGTCCAGCCCTTAACCTATAAGGATACAGCGGTATTGAAACATCTTTATAACGGAAAATGGAGCTGGCGAAGAAGAGCGATCCTGATCCCTGTAAAAGGAAAAATGCTGGCGGCTTCCATGCATGGTATGCCACATGGACACGGGGCCCTGCAAAATGGTTTCCCAGGGCATTTTTGCATTCACTTTGCGGGCAGCACCACACATCGAACGAGGAACGCTGATCCATCCCATAAAATGATGATTTTAAAAGCTGGCGGCAAGCTGGACGACTACGCTCATCATGCCAATCCACATCAGGTGGCTGAAATGTATTTACTGTCACTGAAAGAGAACGATACAGATTTGATGAAGCCTGTTCTGCCTGAGAAAGGAAGAGTACGCATGAATCTTCTGAAATCGGCACGCGGGATTACAGCTATTCATTACGATATTCGAGGAAAGAAATCAGATAAGCATCTGACCGTCAAAACCGTCGTCCCGGTAAAAGCCATCATTTATAGAAAGAATGAGGGAGCAGAAAAAGTGAAGCTGAACATTACAATAGTGAGGTTATCTCCATGGTCTTCGTGGAAGATCAGTGAGGTAGAGAAGGGGCAATAGAAAAGAATCAAGCCTCTCTGAAGTGAATGTAGATGAATGTCCAAACCAATTCATCACTCCTGTATATATTGAATATTACCACCTTTTATGTCAGGAGTGATGAAATGGCTTCTAAAAAATATAAAAGTAATCGAATCGATGGAAGAAGCAATGGAGTGGTACCTACCCATCTTCCTCCTGTTCCTGTTGTGCTGGATCCAACCCCAAAGCAAATTACGCCTATAGGTACTATTCCAATTTATACAATCTCCATGGCAGAAGAACGGAATGGAAAAGCACACAAACCACTAAACCCAGCCCGAATGGAGCTATCCGTTTTTAATACGGCCAGAGTGAGAAGCGGATAATCTACCCTCTCGCTCTTTCTTTTTTTCTCGATCACAAAAGGCATCTTTGTATATTGTGAATCCGCTATAATTTGTACGACAAATTCTCCCGGGTTTAAGCACAGCGTTTCGTTGAATATTTGATGAATGGGTACGTGGCGAATTCCGTCAATGCCTGCGATCACAATCGTAGCATCAGTGAGCAGCAAGGGGAGTACGGCTTCGCGGTAGATGATGTCACTGGCAAGGTTTCCTCCCAGCGTGATCTGGTTCCGTGATGTACGGTCAGCTATCCTTACACACGCTTAATCGTTCATGAACAAGAGGAGCGCCCTTTTGATACGCTTGCAGAGAAGAGTTTACGACAGGCAGCAGTTCATATTTTACTTGTATTAATGTGACAGCCTGAATGGCTATGGCTTCCGTATCTGCGATCACCATTGCAATCGGCTCCCCATAATACCTTACCTTGTCAAAAGCCAGCAATGGACGGTCCTTGATTGTGGTCCCAATTAAAAGCGGATAGTCTTTACCCGTCACAATCGCATGCACTCCCTGTACCTTCCGCGCCTCCTCTGTGTCAACCTTCTTTATATACGCATGCGCATAGTGACTCGTCAGCAGCTTCACATGCAATGTACCACCTCTTGATTGTCATCCACATACTTTACTCTGCCGGAGACTTTATCCCAGCTTTCTTTCTTTGGCACACTTTTTCCTATGACACGATACGGATCCATACGATCCCCCCCTTTGCATCTATAAAATCCTATTAATGGTGAAACTGTTTTAGTACACACTTTCCATGGCAAAGGAATGCGAGATAGGAGCATGATATATAAGAAGAAGCCCGGGGAATATCTCCCCGGGCTTCTCTTGTGCAAGGCTGATTTTAAAAAAAATTCATGACCCTGCCAAATGCAGCCGTAGCTGGAATGTGGAATCCTGATGAGTCAAAATCCATAAAAGTTATCGGATAGAAATAAGACGTGCGATGGCAGCACGTCTTTTTAATAGACCTTATTTTACGAAATTTTCTGACGATATGATAAAATAAAAATAAAATGCGTAAATGGAGAGCCTGGGATGAAAAAAGTCGGACAAGTAACCTTAGTTTGCCTTTCGATCGCTTTTACTGCCTATCAAAAAGTTTTGAGCGATGAGCCTTTTTTCACCTTTGATTTTATGATCTTCACAGTGATTGCATGGCTCGTTGGATGGCAGTATGATACTGCTAGAGAAAATAGTAAAAACGCTCGGGCAAATGAAGAGAGTTATAAAACCTTGATCGATGCATTGCCTGAGGCAGTGATTATTCATCGAAACACAGCCATGATTTACATCAATCAAGCCGCGGCTCAAATGTGGGGAGCGGGCAGAAAGGAAGATGTTATAGGGAAATCCCTATATGACTTTGTCGCACCCGAACATGTGGAACGTTTATTAAAAGATACAGAAAATCAGCCTTTAAATACTTTTGAAGTCAAAGTCGAAAATCAAGGTGTTATCTCATTCTTGGAACTTTCCTCGCTCAAGATTGTGTTTGGCAAAAATAAGGCCATCCTTTCCGTCATAAAAGATGTTACGGCAAGACAGGAGGAAACGAATCGTCTTCTGCAAAAATCAGAGAAGCTGGCTTTGCTGGGCCAAATGGCAGCCGGAATTGCACATGAGATAAGGAATCCATTGACTTCTGTCAAGGGATTTATTCAACTCATCAAAGTTAACCAGCGAGAAGAAGAGTATGTTTCCATTGTTTTGGATGAGATTGATAGAATCAATGGTATTGTTGGCGATCTTCTTGTCCTTGCAAAACCCAGGGATCTTGTATTTATTGAGCAAAATATGATGCTTGTACTAAAAGAAGTCATTACCATGATCCAAACCCAAGCTGATGCAAGCAACATTATGATATTAGAAGAATACGAGCCTGATCTTCCACTATCGCATTGCGATAAAAATCAAATAAAACAAGTTTTTCTTAATCTGCTTATGAATGCTATAGAAGCCATGCCTGATGGTGGTGTGATTATGGTTAAGTTAAAAAAAGAAGGAGAAATGGTTTCTATTAAAATTATTGATGAAGGCATAGGGATTCCTGAGGAAAGAATCCCTACTCTTGGAGAACCATTTTATACAACCAAGGAAAAAGGAACCGGCCTGGGATTAATGATTTGCTGCAAAATTATCGAAAACCATAATGGTCTTTTAACAATCAAGAGCAAAGTCCTGGAGGGAACAACGATAGAAATCAAGATACCGTATTCTAACAAACATTATAAAAAGCAATTAAGTACATTATTATGACGGAATGAAAAAGAGAGCTGTATAAACAACAGCCCAGCCGATCGCCAACAGATTTGGAGTCCTTCCATCTATTGTCCGCATTGATTGCAAATCCCTTTTCTCCTGTAATAATAGAGGATCGTCGCGGAACCTATTGCAGTCCCCCATATTGGACAGCAGGAGCGGGGTGGATGCCCCCCAATTTGTATAATCACCGCTGACAAAGAAATCGAGGACGATTCGAGTACCAGTAGTGGTCAACATAACAGAGACAACTGCAGCAGGAACAACGGCCAAAGCAGTGGGGACACGTTTTCCAGCCAAAAAGGGAATCCATCGCTGCCCAAGGGGCACTGCTGAATTCCCTCTGTTCCTCTTTACTCCACCGATACTCGGCATTGATCAGCATCGTCGAATAACCGGATATATAGGTTAAAGGTGTTTTTAAATCGTGTGAAATCCCTTGAATCCATTCCCGTTTTGCTCTTTCAGAATTCTGCAGATCCTTTTCGTTTTTGTGCAGTGTGTTTCCAAGCAGCCTTAAATGCTCGAACAATTCCTTGTAGACCGAATACGGCATTTTTATTTTACCGTCTCTGAACAATACATACCATTAATGGATGAAAGCAAAAGATAAAACGCTTAGGAATCTTCTAAGCGCTTTTTTATCGCATTCATTTTAAAATGGAAGAACCAATATAGACAGCAGTACTCCACATCACAATGGCTGATAGTTTGTTTAAGACCTTAATAAAATGTCCTGTACTATCCACCTTTCCGATGATTCCCCCTGCAATACCCAAACCCGTAAACCAAATCCATGAAATGACTATACACGCCAGAGCAAAAGCTATTTTTTCCGTACCGGAAAAACGTAAGGAACTGGTTCCAATTACACCTACTGTATCCAGAATGGCATGCGGGTTTAGCAATGACACAGACAAGGCAAAAGCAATCTGCTTTTTGGGTTGATATAATAGGGTTTCATCTTGCTTCACACTAGGATTGCTTCTCCAAGTAACAAAACCCATATAAACTAAAAAGAGGACCCCGGCGGACAGCAGAGTAACCTTTATCCAGAACGAACCAAGAACAACCACGGAAACGCCTAACACCGCCAGTGCAATCAGGACCGAGTCACATACAGACGCCGTAATGATTGCTGGAAGTACCCATAAAAATCTTGGTTGAGCTGCACCCTGATTGAATATGAATATATTTTGCATCCCTAGCGGCAGGATCAGGCCCAAAGATAATATACAACCATGAATAATTGCTTCAAACATTCCTTCTCCTCCTAAAACCACGTTACACCGAGTGTAATTCATGAGAATGGATTCGTCTCCAACCAATTGGATGGATACCTACCCAACCAATCCATTATAATAATAGAAAAAAGAAGAGGTCCATCATGTCTGAAAATGAATGGGTACCAAGCAAAGTTTCTGCCACTCCCCTTCACCGTCAAATATATGAATTTATCAAACAAAAAATAGAAAACGGAGAATGGACGGTTGGAACAAAGATTCCACCCCAGCGTGACCTTGCTTCAAGATTCAACGTGAACCGCAGTACAATTGTATTTGCTCTTGATGAACTCGCAGCAGATGGATTGATTGAGTCAAGAGTGGGAAAAGGAACGTTTGTCATCAATAATACATGGAGTTTACTCACTTCAGCCCCTCCTCCCAATTGGAGCAGTTATGTGGAGTCTGGAGCCTATTACCCTAATATACAAACCATCCAGTATATTAATATTGCGGAATCCAAGCCGGACACCATTCGTTTGGGGACCGGAGAGCTCTCTCCGGAGTTATTACCAACAGAACAAACAAAAGAACTGTTTCAAAGTAAACAGTCCAGTCACTTTACTCTCGGTTATTCGGAACCAAAGGGAAACTTCTTTCTAAGAGAGATGATTAGTTTACATTTACAATCAAAAGGGATCGATGCTTCTCCCTCCTCTATCTTGATTGTTTCTGGAGGCCTTAAGGGGCTGCAATTAATCTCTCTTGGTTTGCTGCACCGAGGTTCAGCTATTTTTCAAGAATCGCCTTCGTACCTGAATTCAGTCCATGTCTTTCAATCAGCTGGCATGAATCTGCTGAGTATTCCCATGGATCGCGAAGGAATGGTGACGCATTCGATCGGCCGGTTAAAAAAGAGCTTTAATGGAGCTTTGCTGTATACGATTCCCTCTTTTCAAAACCCAACAGGGAGAGTCATGTCAGCACGACGTAGAATGGAATTGCTGAAAATATGCCAGAATGAACAAATCCCCATTATTGAGGATGATGTATATGGTGATTTGTGGTTTGAGAACCCGCCCCCTAACCCCTTAAAATCATTAGATAATCAAGGGCTTGTCTTATATATGGGAAGCATGTCTAAAACATTAGGTCCTGGTTTTCGAATCGGATGGGTTGTAGGTCCCGAGCCCGTGATCAATCGATTATCCGATATCAAAATGCAAACGGATTATGGGTCATCTTCTCTGTCACAATTCACGGTGGCCGAATGGCTGTCAAACGAACGATATACAGCATACTTGCAAAAAATTCGAAAAGATTTAAAATACCGGAGAGACTTTACGGTTCAGATCCTGAATAAACATTTTATGGATCTGGCCACTTGGGATTTCCCTGAAGGGGGTTATTACGTCTGGCTCAAGATCAATCCTCAGATTTCAACTGAGAAACTATTTAAAAAGGCTCTAAAGGAAGGAATCTTATTAAACCCTGGCTATATTTATGACCGCAATGACCATAAGCACATCCGGATCTCTTATTCATTCGCCTCCCTCCATCAATTAGAAAAAGGACTAAAAAGGATCGCAGAGCTTATTAGAGATTTGTCATAAAACTCAATCGGGGATCAGCCCGATCAACCCCCTTTGCGGGAGCATTCAAAAATACTGTCAACACCGAGTATGTCAGCTAGCGTCACCTTTGGATTACACCATTCCATACTTCTTCAGCTTGTCATACAGGCTCGTTTTCCCGATCCCGAGGCTCTTCGCGGCTTGAAGCTTGTCGCCGTGATGTTCCCTTAATGCGGCCTGCAGCACTCTTTTTTCGGTGTCTTCGAGTATTTCCTTCAGACTTTTCGTCCCCAGTTCCATGGTCGAATCTTCTTTCATGTAATCAGGGAGAGCGTCGTTTGTAATCCACTCTCTTTGGCATAGGTGGACTGCCGCTTCCATGACGTTCTCAAGTTCGCGGGCATTGCCTGGCCAGTTATGTTTAGCGAAAAGGCGGGTGACGTCCTTATGCATCCCGAGGATTCTTCTGCCTGTCCGCTTATTGATTTTTTGAAGAAAATGCTGTGACAGCTGTTCGATGTCTTCCGGCCGCTCGCGAAGTGAAGGAATATTGATCTGGATGACATTGATCCGGTAAAATAAATCTTCACGAAACCGCTGTTCCTCTACCATCTTTTCTAAAGGTTTGTTTGTCGCCGCTAGCACGCGGACATCGACTTTAACCGGTTTTACACCGCCAACCGCCTCTACTTCTTTTTCCTGAAGGACACGAAGCAGCTTGACCTGCATGTGCATCGGCATATCACCGATCTCATCCAGTAAAAGCGTCCCCCCGTCTGCCAACTGAAACTTCCCGAGCTTTCCGCCTTTTTTTGCACCGGTAAAAGCTCCTTCTTCGTACCCAAAAAGTTCTGATTCGAGCAAATGCTCCGGTATGGCCCCGCAGTTTACTTTAATGAACGGCTTATTGCTTCGTTCACTGAGCTGATGGATGCTATGGGCAAATAATTCCTTGCCGGTGCCGCTCTCCCCTCGTATCAGCACGGATACTTCACTGGTAGCAATTTTTTTGATGCGCTCCTTCAGTACGATGATCGGTGCGGATTTCCCCACAATATCATGCAGGGAGTACTTGGCGCCTGTATTTTCCTCCTGCACATTTCGGTAGTACTCCAGCTCCGTTAAGAGATTTTTAATGTGGGAATTCATCGTTCGCCATTCTTCGGTATCCCGGAAAGTAACCGTTCCCACCGCTCCGACAGTCTGTCCGTTCCGAAAGATCGGGATGCGGTCTGCAATCATATAGTTTCCTTCAATGTGTTGCAGATCGGCGATCTCTTCTTTACCTGTTCTGGCGACGATATGCATACGGGTATTTTCAATGACATCTGTAACATGCTTCCCGATCGATTCCATTTGATCTACTTTTATAAAATCACAATAGGCTTTATTGATATACGTGATGACGCCATCTACATCCACAACAACGACACAATGGAAGGCATTATCAAGTATGGTTTCAAGCAGTTCATCCTTAAATTGATTTTCAGTAAGCAGCAACCCTGACACCTCTTCTTTAAGAAAGAAGCCGCCTTATCGGAACAAGGCGGCTCTCCACTTATTTTTCCAATGTTTGAGCCCCGGCATAATGGTCTTTCACCTGGTCCCTCAACGCTCTTTTTAGAAACTTGCCGACAGACGTTTTTGGTATTTCATCCATAAACAGTACATCGTCGGGTATCCACCATTTTGCAAATTGAGGTTGTAAGTATTCTTTGATATCTTCCTTTGTTACTTTGCCTTTTGCTTTATCTTTTAGTACGACACAGGCAACCGGCCTTTCCTGCCATTGCGGATTGGGTACAGCAACCACTGCCGCTTCATAAATATCGTCATGCGCAATGAGAGCGTTTTCAAGATCGACAGAAGAGATCCATTCGCCTCCGCTCTTTATTAAATCTTTCGTACGGTCGACGATTTTTATCGTTCCTTCCTCATCGACGGTGACAACATCTCCTGTATGCAGCCATCCCTCTTCAAAGGCCGAACGGTTTTCATCACCGTAATATTCATCGGCGATCCAGTTGCCCCGCAGGAGCAGTTCACCCATCTCGTTCCCATCCCATTTGACGTCTCCAGATGCACCTTTCACTCTCATCTCCACACCGGGAACAAGGTAACCCTGCTTGGCCCGAATGTTAAGCTTTTCTTCATAGTCCAAGTCCTGCTGATAACTTTTAATCCGTGAAAAAATAACAAGCGGGCTTGTTTCTGTCATCCCGTATGCATGGGCAAACGGAATATTGTGCCTTGTTTCAAACGCTTTGATCATTCCTTTAGGTGCTGCGGAACCGCCGCATAAAATAGATCGGAGGCTTCCTGTATCATAGTTCCCTTCATCCAGTTCTTTTAAAAGGCCAAGCCAGATGGTTGGAACTCCTGCGGTGATCGTCACTTTTTCCCGTTCGATCAGTTGTGCAAGCAGCTTTGGCGTAAACTGCGGCCCAGGAAGCACCTGAGTCGTTCCGAACCAGACCGCCGCAAAGGGAAGCCCCCACGCGTTCACATGGAACATGGGAACAACCGGCATGCAGATGTCTGACTCAGATACACTGCCGCCATCTGCAAGCCCGAGTGCCATGCTGTGCAGAACGATCCCTCGGTGAGTATAGATGACTCCCTTTGGATTTCCGGTCGTGGCTGACGTATAACACATCCCTGCCGGTTCGTTTTCATCAATATCCGGATTAAAAGTAAATGATGGTTCTCCTTCTTCCAGCAGTTTTTCATAATGATACAGCGGTTCAAGCGATGAAGCCGGCAGCTCCTGCTCATCTGTCATCAAGATAAACGCTTTAACAACGGCGATTTCATCTTTTAACTTTTCAATCAGCGGCAGGATGTCCTGATCAATGAGTAGAACCTTATCTTCGGCATGATTAATGATGTATGCGATGTGAGCGGGAGAAAGGCGGATATTAATGGTATGAAGAATGGCCTCGGCCCCTGGGATGGCAAAATAGGCCTCCAAGTGGCGGTGATGGTTCCAGGCCAGCGTCCCCACTTTGTCCCCCTTTTGAACGCCAATCTTTTTAAGCGCACTGCTCAGTCTTCTCGTCCTGTTTGCGATTTCACGGTACGTAAACGTTCTGATCCCGGAAGCTGTCCGGCTGACCACTGTCTTCTTTGGAAAAAATGCTTCCGCATGCTCCATCATGGCTGTCACTCTTAAAGGCACATTCATCATCATTAAATTCCTCCCTTAGAAAATAATAGATTCGATCCCCTGATTCTGCTGCTGCAGTCCTCATTTGTACCTAGTTTACTACTTCACCACACTTGCAAAAATCCCTTGTTTCTTTTTTGGAAAAGTCTTCTATGGGAGTAAATGCCCACAAAAAAAACCAAAAAACATGAATCGCCTTTTGGTTTTTCACACTATTTTTTTAAATACGGCACGGTGTTGGAACCGGGATGGGTTTAACAGGAACAGGGGCAGGTTTCATCCATTTCTTTTTGGAATTTTTGTCGGGCAAGGGCAGCAGGCCATTTTTCTGCACAATGTTTCAGGAAAAAGCAACAAAAAAAGCGCTCGCACGAACGAAACGCTTTGCTCAAGGTCTTGTGGCCTTATTATTCCCTTTCATCTCTACATCTGCAGATACATTTGTTTGATCTTTTCAGCTACAGCATCGATATTGCTTGCCACCTGCGGGAAGGAATAACCAACATACAGCGGTGAAGCGGCAAATCGCGGAACGACCTTGGCAATGATTTTTTCTTCCCATTGATAAAAGAAAAGATTATAGCTGTTGCATGTCTTGCTGAAGCCGTTCAGCAGGAAGTGTGCGGAGAGTTGAATGTAATCAGCGAGCTCCTTCACTTTGCTCCGGTCTTCAAGCAGAATGTTGAGTTCATAGAATCCCATTTTCGGCTTTGTAGATATATTGAATTCCATGCCCGGCTGCTTTTCAATGATGATTCCTTCAAATTGTGAAGGATGGATATTCTGATGATAATCAGCTTCTTTAAATCCAATGATTTGCATATGCGGGTGGCGGAGCGTTCCGCCAGAATACGGCCCATGGTTTTTAAAGAAGATCACGGATTGGTATTCACCGCTGCGGATGGTCTTTTCCCATGCAGAAAGGCCAAATTCAAAGAGATCATACAGATTGTCTTTTGTATACTGAGACAGCTCGGAGTAGCACTCCTTCGTTTCAATGATAACGGTCTGGAACGCATTGGCAAGTACAGGGTACTTGTTCTTAAGCCAGATGATATCTCCTTTTTCTTCAATAATTCCTGCCAGGCTTTCCCTTTCACAAAATGGGCATTTTGTTTCTGTGTTCCGTATGCTTTCCGGTTTTTGTGTTCCGATATTCATATTAAACAGAAGATGTGTTTGCACGGAGATCACCCTTTGTACAGTGTTATGAAAGCAATCATAGTTATCTTTCTACTCTCAGGCAAGAAAAACCTCTTCTTAACGAAGAGGCTTTTCTTTCATATAGGATTTAAATGTATTCTTTACTTTTGGCACCACATAATGGCTGCCGCCTTTATCCTGAACATTTTCAATCATCATGGAGACGAGAAGGCTTGGCTGTTCTTGGTTGAACGCTACGAAATATCCATTTTCCTGGCCTTTTTCACCTATTTTGGATTTCAGCTCCGCCGTTCCGGTCTTACCGGCAAGCACCATATTTTTCAATGGCGGCTTGTATCCAGTTCCTCTCTTATCTTCGACCACCTTTACCAGATCGCTCCTGATTCTAGAGGCCGTTTCCGGGGAAATGACGTTACTCTTCCACACTTTCGCTTTTGGATTGTCTGCTTTAACCAACTGTGGTGCAATCAAATTTCCGTTATTGATAAAAGGTGTATAGGCAAGCCCCAGATGCAGGATGTTCATTTCTACTCTTCCCTGACCATATCCGGTATCAGCAAGCATACCTTCTGAATCAATTTCTTCCGTCTTCAGGGAAGAATTTTCAAAATCCAGGTCAAACGGCATGCCTTCATTAAAACCAAATTTTTCCACACCTTTCACCATATCTTCTTTTCCAATGGCCAGCGCCGTTTGGGCAAAGTAAATGTTATCGGAATACATGAGCGCTTTCTGCAGATTAACAGATGGCACCGCAGAAACCCTCGTTACAAATTTATTATTCCAGCCTTTTTTCTGCCACTTTTTCCCCGAGATGGCAACTTCCTTGTTTGGATTCAATTTATTCGTCTCTAAACCGATAGAGGCCGTGATGGGCTTAAACGTTGAGCCAGGGGCATACGTATAGGCAAAGCGGTTTAACATCGGCTGCTTCGGATCTTTTTCAAGCTTCTGATACTGTGGAGCAGTGATGCCCAATACAAAGTCATTCGGATCAAATCCAGGACTGTTGACTAGAGCCAGTACTTCTCCCGTCACCGGGTTGATGGCTGAAGCAGTGCCGACATCCTTTTTCATCTGATTGTAGAGGTCGCTCTGCAAATACATATCGATGTTCAATGTTACTGACTTTCCGTCCACTGCTTCTTTTTTCGCTACGGTTCGTTTTTCGTTTTCTCCAGAATCAACGATCCTGATTACTCCACCGTTTTTCCCGCGAAGCTGCTTTTCATAAAATTTCTCAAGGCCTCTTCTTCCGATCACATCCGTAGATTCATAGCCTTCAGACTTTAATTTTTCAAGTTCCTCCGCTTTAATCGGCTGCACAAATCCCGTAAGATGGGATGCCGCTTCTTTATACGGATACACCCTCGTCTCAATGGACTTCGTGCTGACCCCTTTGATTTTCTGGATTTTTGAAAGACGGGGATCCTTTTCGGGAATCGTTTTTATCGGGACAAAGAATCCTGGCTGTACCCAAGAAGCGTTGAGCGCGTTGTCGATTGTCTTTTTATCGATTCCGAGTATCTTTGCGAGCTGCGCCTTGCTCGCCTCTTTGTTTTCAGAAAGGTTTTGAGGAACAATTCCAATCTGTGCTGCCATTCCGTTGACTGCTATTCCGTTCCCATTGCGGTCAAGAATTTCTCCCCGCTTCGCTTTATTGGTGTGGACCCTTACCTTGTCTCCCTTTGCCATTCCCGGGAAGATCTGTGAGTAGTCCCAATTGATATACCAATCCTTTTGATCTTTCTTTTCCTGCTCTTTCATCTTGATTTTATGCTTATATTGGACGGGGCCTGCGAGTGTATCCATTTTCACTTGATATGTATAGGTGACGTTCCCGTTCTTGTCCTCTTCAGGCTCTTCTTTCGGAATAACGGGTTTAATGGAAATGTTTTGGGCTTGTATGCCACCATATATCGCTGTGTATTTCTTCACAAACTCATCCTTGGAGATCTCTTTCTTGCTTTCATCTGAAAGCATGCTGTACATTTTATCGAACTTCATAGACTGCCAGTTTTTCATGTAGTCTTTTATTCTCGGTTCCGGCTTGGGACCATCTGAACAGCCGGCGATAATCATGAGCACCAGCACGATAAAAAATATAACTATCTTATATTTCAAAAGATATTCCCTCCTGACTGCTTCTCTCATTCCTATTTTAATCCATTTAAAAAAATAATCGAAGTGATAACCCCTCACTTCAGCTTTCGTATTTGAAATCTTTTTGTGAACGCCCATCCATTTCAGCGCTCATACTAAAATACTGAAGTTCCATATTCCATAGGCTTATATCCTTTTCCCAGACCATCCCCACTTTTTTTAGAACCTTTCCTGAATCTTGGTTTGCAGGCATGATCAGCCCGATCAGCCGGTTGAGATGCAGCCTTTTAAACGCATCCTTCACACAGGCTTGTGCGGCTTCCGTCGCATAGCCCTTGCCCCAGGTCTCCTTGCTGAACGCATATAACAGTTCGACCTCATCCAAATCCTTTACATAATTTAATCCGCAATGCCCGATCAGTTCTCCATCCTTCGTTTGAACGGCAAACGTACCGAATCCATGGTTCTGCCACCCTCTAATAAAAAAATCCATCATGCGCCTTGATTCATCAGGAGTATAGGCTCCTTTTTTCGGCAAACACCTGCCTACTTCGTCCTGGCCCAGTACTTGGGCATATGATTCTCCATCCCGCTCCGCATCAAACATTCTTAGTATTAGACGGTCCGTAACGAGTGGATGAGCTGCCGCTCCCTTCATTCCATTTCCTCCCTTAATTGCTCTTTTCTGACATGCTACCACACACTGAACAGAAAGTATGACTTTTTGGGATGAACTTGTTAATCAATCTGGTAAAACGGGAAAACACAAACTATCAAATTCAAAGCAAAGAGGTGTCCATCTGATGAACAGCGGTAACTGGTATGTAGAGAAACGTGCCAATTATAAAACGTGGAAAGAACGTTTTGACAGGGAAATGACCATTCAGCAGTCACTGATTTATGGAGTGCCCACGGTTGTTATGATTCTTTTTATCTTTTTCAAATAAGTTTCCAAAACATACCGTTAATTACTCTTGTCTCTCATATGCCTGTCATTTAAGCGCTACAGCTGCCCCGAAAAAAGACCTTCATCTTTTTATGAAAGATGAAGGTCTTTAGCATTCGGCTACACTTACCCGACGAGGTGATGTGGGGATTTTTTATTCATATTCAAGCGGCCTATTTTGGACGTTCCAGCGTGAAAATTTCACCAAGTTTAGAATAACTGCTGCCCGCCAGCCGGCTGACTGGCTTTAAACCTGCAGCATCGATGCGTCCTTCATTGTATAGATCCTCTTTAATATGGTAGCAGACGACCTCACCGATGAGCAGATCGCATACCGGATTCTCGCTGTTTCCACCGAGAGGGATAGCCTGCTCGAGAACACACTCCAAACGAATACTTGCTTCTTTTAATCCCGGAACGGCCACTTTTGTACTCTTAATTGGTGTGAGCCCTGCAAGCTCAACCTCGCTTTCATCCGGCGGCAGGCTTGCTGCTGTCTGATTGATCGATTCTATATAGTTTTCATCCGAGATATGAACGACAAATTCACCAGCATCCATCACATTCCTCGCCGTATCCTTCAGCTGGCCGTTCACTCTTTGAACAGAAACCGAGATAAGGGGAGGGGATGAACTGACAATATTAAAATAACTGAAGGGGGCCGCATTCAATATACCCTCTCTTGTTGTGCTCGTGACAAAAGCTACTGGCCTGGGAATGATGCTTCCTGTCAAAAACTTATAGTTTTCTTTAGCGGACAAACGTTTTGGGTCGATTACTTTCATGCAGGTTCTCCTTCCTGGTGATCAATTTTTAGAAGAATAATGCTGCTGAAACCAGGCTGCCGCAGCTTCTGCCTCCTGCTGGGTCAGCTGATGGCCGTAATTTCCCCAATACGTCTCAACATTCGCTCCGGCTCCTCGCAGCAGGTTTTCCAGCTCTTCAGTTTCCTGCGGCGGACAGATCGGATCATTTTTCCCTGCACCGATAAAGATTTCACTTCCTTTAAGATCTGGCAGGCCCATTCCTCTTAATGGCACCATCGGATGATGAAGGACGGCTCCACGCAGCTCACCTTCAAAATGGAACAATAGGCTGCCGGCTATGTTTGCGCCGTTCGAATAGCCAATTGCCACGACATTGTTCCTGTTAAAACCATATTGCTCAGCTGCATGATCCAAAAAGTCATGCAGTTCTTTTGTTCGAAATTTCAAGTCCTCTTTGTCAAAGATTCCTTCAGCTAATCTCCTGAAAAAGCGCGGCATTCCGTTTTCAGAGACATTTCCCCTGACACTGAGGATGGAGGACTCCGGTGAGATCATGGAGCCCAGCGGCAAAAGATCTTGTTCTGTTCCCCCTGTTCCGTGGAGCAACAGCAATACTGGAGCCTCTTCGTTTTTTCCTTTTATGAATATATGCTTCATTCTGCTTCATCCTCCTTTAAGACACGTGCCTCTGCCGGCATGAGCACCGATTCAATCTTTTCCCGCTCGGGTTCCAGCCAAGGAGGAAGAAGAAGGTTTTTCCCCATAACATCTTTAGGCTCATCACGGGCAAATCCCGGCGGATCCGTCGCAATCTCAAAAAGAATGCCGCCTGATTCACGAAAATAGATCGCATTAAAATATTGCCGGTCGATGACGGGTGTTACTTCAAATCCATTCTCGCCAACATGGGACCGCCAGCTTTCGTGGTCTTCATAATCGGCAGCACGCCATGCAATATGATGAACCGTGCCCGCACCCATCGATCCCCTTCCGACTGCTGACATCTTAATGTCAATGATATTTCCCAAATCGGAAGACGCTCTGATCCTTACAAAATCTCCATCCTCCCCTGCTTTCTCCATACCCATCACATCAGTGAGCAGTTTCATCGTTTTTAAGGGAGCACCTGAAAGCAGAACAGCACCCCCGAATCCTTTAATGGCAACCTCGGCAGATACACCGCCAAATGACCATCTACTATCTTTCCCTTCCCTGCGGCTCACCAGTTCCAGATGAAGGCCATGAGGATCGTCAAAAGCTAAGTACTGCTCACCAAAGCGTTTTGTTTTTTCGAATGGAACCCGGAAATTTCCAAGCCTCTTTTCCCAAAAGCTTAATGCTCCTTCAGGCACCACAAAAGTCGTGACGCCTACCTGACCCGCTCCTGTCCGGCCGCTGTATGCTCCAGGCCAAGGAAAGAACGTCATGATGGTTCCTGGTGAACCTTCCTCGTCTCCAAAATAGAGATGGTACGTACCTGGATCATCAAAGTTTACGGTTTTCTTTACGAGACGAAGCCCTAAGACTCCAGCGTAGAAATCAACGTTTTCTTGAGGATTACCCACAATAGAATTCCGCTAGTCCTTTTTTCCACAATTCTATCTCCCTTCATATCTACCTGTTTACTATTCCCTTTTACAAATGATTATTTAACTTACTTATAGTAAGTATAATATCAAATGTAACTTACTTATGTCAAGCGATCACCATGTGGGGATGAAGGCTTATTACCAAAAAAGCTTTTAAAATGGATTTCTGAATTGAAAGCGGATAAAGAAGTAAGTTATTCCATTTATAAAAGCTAAATCCGAACATTAAAATTAATTTTTATTTAAAGGTTCGTAAATGTTATTGTTTTTAAGAAAGGATTTTGATATAGTTACTAAGGTTGATTGAAACAAATCGCAAAAGCTAGAACTCGGGAGGTTCTTTTTATGAATAACAAATACGATGTCATTGTTGTTGGCGCCGGTCCGGCCGGAATATTTTCATGCTATGAATTAACACGCAAAATGCCGGATGCCAATATCCTATTAATCGATAAAGGCCACGATATCTATTCCAGAAACTGCCCGATCCTTCAAAAGAAAATTCAAAAATGCCCACCTGCTGCCGGACGAAAAGAATTTGCCGGCTGCCTACCAGCTTGTTCCATTACAAACGGCTTTGGAGGAGCAGGGGCCTATTCTGATGGAAAGTTTAATATTACAAGTGAATTCGGAGGCTGGATGACTGATTACCTGCCCGATGAAACGGTCATTGAACTAATAAAATATGTAGACAGCATTAACCTTGAACACGGAGCGACTGAAACGATTACCGATCCTCTGACAGATGAAGTAAGGGATATTGAAAAACGTGCGTATGCTGCTGGATTGAAGCTGCTTCGCGCTCAAGTCCGCCACCTTGGAACAGAACAGAACCTGTCGATCCTGACCAGCATCTACGAGTACTTAAAAGAAAAAATCGAAATGCGCTATAAAGCAGAAGTATTGGATCTTGTTACAGAAAAAGTGGATGGCACGCACAAAGCTACCGGCGTGGAACTAAAGGACGGAACGGTGCTTTCTACGGATAAAATCGTTATCGTCCCAGGGCGCGACGGCTCTTCCTGGCTGACTAAAATTTTGAAAAAGCGCCGTTTAAAGATGGCGGCCAACCAAGTCGACATCGGTGTTCGAGTTGAAACATCGAACGTGGTCATGGAAGAAATCAACGAGCATTTGTACGAAGGAAAGTTTGTGTTCAACACGTCTGTCGGCACAAGAGTCCGAACGTTCTGCAGCAATCCGTCAGGACACGTAGTGGTCGAGAACCATTCAGGCATTATGCTGGCAAACGGGCATGCTTACAAAGACCCTGCTCTCGGAAGCCCGAACACCAACTTTGCACTCCTTGTGTCCCATAAATTTGACGATCCGTTCGATGAGCCTACCGAGTATGCCCATGAGGTTTCGAGACTCGCTAATCAGTTGTCTTCTGGCGGCTTGGTTGTTCAAAAGTACGGTGATATTAAAAAAGGACGGCGTTCCACTGAGAAACGGATCAAGGAAGGGTTCCTTAATCCGACGTTAAAAGAAGCCGTTCCTGGTGATCTCGGTCTAGTACTTCCCTACAATACAATGAAAAGCCTGATTGAAATGACAGAGGCCCTGAACGAGGTAACGCCTGGTATCGCTTCAGAACATACGCTGTTCTATGGAGTAGAAGCCAAATTCTATTCTGCGCGTCCAAAGCTGAACGACCGGTTTGAATCAGAGATCTCCGGCCTTTATGTCGGGGGCGACGGAGCGGGAATCACTCGGGGACTGGCACAGGCGAGTGCTTGCGGAGTATGGATCGCACGTGACATCGCTGATAAATTAACCACAAAAGAAAAAGAACTGGCAGTGATCGGTTAATGCCAGACAGGAGGACCGCATTCACTGTGGTCCTCTTTTTTTACGTCTGCCCCGTGGAAAGCGAGCATCCTGAAACGGAAATCAACCACTCCCAAGGGCAGCAACGATGACGAAAACAGCCTTTTTTATTTAAATGTTTGAGAGTGAGCTCCCTTGCGTTACACTAGGAGTAGAATCTATCAAAGGAGCTGTTTCATATGTGCGGCAGATATTCTTTGTATACTGATATGCATTTTATTCAGGAAGAATTTGATATTGAGATACCCGGCACGATGCCACAGCGTTATAACATCGCACCATCTCAAAACGTACTTGTTGTTACCTCGGATGGCAGAACACGAAATGCCGAGATGCATCGCTGGGGGCTGATCCCCTTTTGGGCAAAAGACCCTAAGATCGGCTACAAGATGATCAACGCCCGGGCAGAAACGGTAGATGAGAAAGCCTCTTTTAGAGGGCCATTGAAATACAAGCGCTGTCTCGTGATCGCTGATGGCTTTTATGAGTGGAAAAGAGAAGATAAACAAAAACAGCCGTTTCATATCCGCTTGAAAAACCGCAAACCATTTGCTTTTGCCGGCCTTTGGGATCAATGGGAACAAGACGGAGAAGTGATTACTTCCTGTACTCATATTACGACCCAACCCAATGCATTGATGAAAAATCTGCACGATCGGATGCCCGTCATCCTCACAAAAGAAGCAGAAGAAAGCTGGCTGGACCCATCCATTCAGGATAAGGAGTATTTGAAGTCACTCCTTGTTCCTTTTGAAAGTGAACAAATGGAAGCCTTTGAAGTATCGCCGGTTGTCAATTCACCAAGGAATGACGTCAAAGACTGCGTTGTACCTTTATAAAAGTTTTATCTTGATTTCTCTCTTTCCATCATTTAACATTATGGAAACGATACATGGCTATGAGGAAGGAAAGTAGATGGCACGTACACTTCAGAGAACCGGCGGTTGGTGAGAGCCGGTGTGGAAATGCGATTGAATGGGCTTCTGAGCTTCAAACCGAAACCGCTGGGAGTAGGCTTTGACGGAGGGTCTCGCCGTTAGAAGGAGACAGGTATTCGGTCTTTGGATACTGTTAAAGCGGACTGCGGCAGAGCGGTTCATCAAGGTGGCACCACGGGGTTTCTCGTCCTTTATCAGGATGAGGAGCCCCTTTTTTATTGGACAGGAGGAGAAAAAATGGAGAAAAAAATCGTATTAACAGGGATCAAATCCACCGGAAGGCCCCACATCGGAAATTATATCGGAGCCATTAAACCAGCTCTCCAGCTGGCTGAAAACGATGCCTATTCACCCTATTATTTTATTGCAGACTACCACTCATTAACGACCGTCCGAGATGCAAAACAATTCAAGGATTATGTATATGGCATAGCGGCAACCTGGCTTGCACTCGGGCTTGATCCTGACAATTCGACCTTTTACCGCCAGACAGATGTTCCTTAACTTATGGAGCTCACCTGGATTCTCTCCTGTCTCACACCAAAGGGTTTGATGAACCGTGCGCATGCCTATAAAGGACTGGCCGAGCAAAACCGGCAGAACGGCCTCGAACAGGACGCCGCCATCAACATGGGGGTGTGCTGCTGATATCTTGTTATTTCAGTCTGATATTGTCCCTGTCGGCAAAGATCAGATTCAGCACGTAGAAATTGCCAGAGACATCGCAGGGCACTTTAACCATATATATGGCAGGACATTCAAGATGCCAGAATACAAAGTGGATGAAGAAACATCTGTTATACCGGGGCTTGATGGGAAAAAGATGAGCAAAAGTTATAACAATACCATTCCGCTCTTTACCGAGGAGAAAGAGTTGGAAAAGCTGATCAAGCGGATAACAACCGATTCGACACCGCCTGAGGAACCAAAAGATCCATTTCTCTCTTCTTTGTACTTAATCTATAAAGAATTTGCATCTGAAACGCAGGTGAAGATGATGCGTGAACGTTATGAAGCTGGCATTGGCTGGGGAGAAGTTAAAAAAGAATTGTTTAACGTTATGAACGCCTATCTGGAAGAGCCAAGGCAGCGATATATAGAACTTATGAACAATCCGAAGAAAATGGATGATATTCTCCTGTACGGAGCTGAAAAAGCACGCAAGCGAGCGAGGCCGTTTCTGGAAGAGATTAAGGAGAAGATTGGGTGCTGAACTGGGGGATGGAAGCCTTTCACAAACCTCAAACCAACAAAAAAGCCGCTTTCAAGGGCGGCTTTTTTCCTATTCTTACACTCTTTACCAAGGGATGTCATACTTTCTCAAGAGATGTCATATCGCTCTGATTTTCTTCCTTTTATTTTAAAAGAATAAACAGCTACAGCAATAACGATGATGAAAACGGCGAGGCCCAGAAGGCTTGCTTTATGAACAAATTGGGTTACGAGGTACCATTTTGCCCCTACAATTCTGCCGATCATAATGAACAGAAAGCTCCAGATAAACGCACCGGTATACGCATAAAAAGTGAATACACGGTATGGCAATGAGGACATCCCTGCAAAATAGGCTGTGAGGTGGCGGATTCCTGGAATAAAGTAGCCGAACATGATGAGCGGTTTTCCCAATCGTTGAAAGTAAGATTGTGAGGTATGTATTTTATGTGTCGATAAATGAATTTTCGGTCCGTATTTAAGCAACAAGGGTAAACCAAAGCTTCTGCCGAGCCAATAGTTTATCGTGATTCCGGTCGCTGATCCTGCAAAAGCGGCAAACAGGGTCATAGCAAATGAGACTTCACCTGTATAAACGATATAGCCGGCAAATGTCAGCAGAAATTCATCAGGCACCGGGAGTCCTATAACACCTAGCGCGAGAAGGAAATATAGTGCCAAATACCCGTAATGATGAAAAAGATTTTGTAAAAAGATCTCCATACAACACCAACTAGTTTAGGATAGTAATTCTATTTTACCGAAAATATACAATTTTGTATCGTTTTTTTACAATTCTTTTATTTTCCAGCCCAAAAGCTGCCTTTTTTCGACATTTTAAAAGGCTCTTCTTTTTCCCCACCCCGATCATATACATGTTAGAGAGATGAATTGGACAAAGGGTGAAATCATGGGAAAATTTCTAAAAGGAACGCTTATCCTATCTTTGGCAATGCTCTATACAAAAGTCGTGGAATTTGTAGTCAGCATCCTTCTCGCACGGTCATTGGGAAGCGAGGGTATGGGATTTTACATGATGGCACTGCCGGTGATCGGATTGCTGATCACCATTGCGGCTCTTGAATTTCCGACCGCTCTATCCAAAGTATTGGCGGAAGAGGAAGTACACCAGAATGAAAAACAGAGGCTGCAGATCGTTAAAGTTTCTTTTTACGTCATCATGGGATTGAGCCTTCTGCTGGTCTTGATCAGTGCCGCGATTACCGTATTGCTTTTAAAATGGAAGACGATCGATACAAGGCTTGGCTATCCTTTACTTGCTCTCATTCCGATCGTTCCGGTCATAGGAACAACTTCCATCCTGAAAGGCTATTTCAGCGGTCTTCAGAAAATGAAACCCATTGCGATCGCTCAGCTTTTGGAAAAAACGGCGCAGTTGAGTTTTATTTTTTATGTGCTTCAATATATGAAGGGGCTCCCTCTGGAATATCGTGTAGTTGCTGCTGTATTGGGAATTGGGGCCGGTGAGCTCGTTTCCTTGTTTTTCTTTTCAACATCCTTTTTATTGGGGCAGAGAAATTTAAAAGACACGTCTCAATCTGAAATGGCTTCTGTGCCGCGCAGGAGCATCTTAAAAAAGCTTTTCCAAGTCAGCCTCCCCACGACAGGGGTCCGCATGATGAACGCTTTAACGGCTGCAGTAAATCCGATTTTAATCACACAAAGTTTAATGTTTGCCGGCATTACGGCCTCCATCGCCACAAAACAGTATGGCATGCTGACAGCATTTGCGATGACAATCGGCTATTTCCCCGGGTTTATTGGATATTCGCTGTATGTTTCACTCGTTCCCTCCATTTCCGAGGCCCGATCAAGACAGGATGAAATAGGACTTCATCAAAGGATTCACCAAGCTTTTCATATTACGTTCCTGTATGGGATCCCATGTTCGATCGTCATGTATTTTTTTGCTGACGAACTGACCGTACTTTTCTATCATTCTCCTCAGGCCGGCCAGTTCCTGATGCTGTTGTCCCCATTTATTCTGTTTCATTATTTGCTTGCACCGCTTCAGGCCATCCTGTTTGGCCTCGGGCGTGCAAGGGATGTGTTTTCGCAAACCATATGGGTTAATATACTGTCCATCCTGCTCATTCTCTCTCTTGCCTCCCGATCATCATTTGGCATCCACGGTGTCATTATAGCAGTGAACTTCAGCGGCGTTCTGCTCTGCTTCCTGCATTATCACACCATTGTTGAAGAAGTGAAGTTCAAGCCTAAAATTGCAGAGTACTTTACGTTTCTGGCATCGGGAGCTGCAACCATCTTCCTGTGCGAACTCATGCATACCACTCATTACGAAAATCACCTGTCGATCACTCTTCTGCTGCTTGTCGTCTTCTCTTTTTACTATGGTACACTGTTCCTGCTCCGGCTCGTGCAAACCGGAATTGGCCGCTTATGGATGAAACCTGAAAAGTAACAAAAACCGGACCCGATGATCGCTCATCAGGTCCGGTTTTATGCTCTTCTTATTTTCATTTTATAAATCAGCCAAATCAGCAGCACGACTGCTCCAGCTGTAAGAATAGCATAGAGTCCCAGGTTGTGGAAATACTGTTCAACCACTCTCCATTTTCGGCCGAGCCCTTTTCCAAGCATGATAAACGTAATACTCCAAATGAAACCTCCTGAATAAGCGTACAGAGCAAACCGTTTAATATTCATGGCCGAAATGCCGGCAAGATAAGCAGAAATGTGGCGGATCCCCGGAATAAAATAACCGATGATGATCATCAGGTTGCCGTACTTTTGAAAATACCACCGCGTTTTTTCTATTTTCTTTTCCGTGATCCCTATTTTAGGTCCAATTCGTTTAAGAAACGGCAAACCAAGTTTGTAGCCTAAAAAATAACTCACTGAGATACCAGACATCGCTCCTAAAAAGGCAGACATCAAGGTCAAGACAAATCCTGTCTTCCCTAAATAGACGAGGTAGCCAGTAAAGGTGAGTAAAATTTCATCTGGAACCGGCAATCCGATTAAGCCAAAGGCAAGAGCCAGAAAGATACCTGCATATTCATAGTGAATAATAAAATCCAAAATCGCTTTACTCATAGATTACCCCTATACGGTTTTGATCTCTGTCAATCTTTCATAGCCCTGCCAAGCTCGGCCGCCCGGTCGTTCGTTGCATGAACTGCTTTTTGCACCAGATGTCCAAAATCAGCTTCTGCTAAAATCTCCAGCCCTGCCGCTGTTGCACCGCCTGGAGTCGTGACTGCTTCCCTAAGGTCAATCGGGGACAAACCGCTTTTTAACATAACCGCCGAGCCGTAGATCATCTGCGAAACCAGTTTCCGTGCCTGGCCTTCTGAGATCCCATAGCTTGCTGCAGCATCAATAAGAGCAGAAGCAAACTCATAAAGAAAAGCAGGAGCGCTTCCGGTAACAGCGGTAAGTTTATGTATCTGTTCTTCAGTGCATTTTTCAGAGGAGCCAATACTGTCTAATAACAGCTTTAATAGCTTTACCTGGCCTTCATCCAACGTCTCACCATGTGTATAAATCGAAATAGATTCCCCAGCCTCTGATGCCGTATTGGGCATGACCCAGGCTACCGGAGTACCGGCAGGAAGGTTATCCTCCAGTTTTTTCAATCCAATTCCAGCCGCTACCGAGATGACAAGCTGCCCGCTAATCACGGTGGACAGTTTTTCAAGGACTGAATCATGGGCATCAGGCGGAACCGCAAGGACAATCACAGAACTCTCCCTGGCATGGTGAATCCAGTCTGTCGTTGTTTCTACACCATATAGCGAAAAAAGCTGCTGAAGCCTTTCAGTATTACCCTGATTTCCTGCAATGATGGATATATTTTCGTCTTTGGAAGACTGAAGTCCTTTAATCATTGACTCTGCCATACGGCCCGCACCAATAAAAAGAAATGTTGTACTCATGGCTGATCTCCTTCTAAACAAGTTTCAAAAACAAAAGGTGTTCAAAAAGAACACCTTTTCTCTATTGTAGCTTATTTTATTTAAAAATCTATCAGGGACTCCATTTTCTTCTGATCCACGGTTTTAACGACTGCAGCCAATAGTTTTACCGTGTTCTCCAGATCGCTCTTGCTGACCATCGAAACATGGCTGTGGATATAGCGCGAGGCCACTCCGATAACGAGAGAAGGAATACCCTTTTTAAATAAATGTAATCTGCCGGCATCCGTTCCTCCGCCAAGCATGACATCGACTTGATAAGGAATGTTATGTTTCTCGGCAATCTCAATCACCATGTTTCGCAATGGGACGTGCGGGACCATGGAGGAGTCGAGGAATGTAATGAGCGGTCCTGCTCCCAGCTTGGCTTTGTTGGAGTTGTCTCCCGGTCCATCCTGTGCGATTCCTACATCCATGGCAATTGCAAGATCTGGCTCCATAATATAAGGTGCCGTTGCAGCCCCCCTTAAGCCAACTTCTTCCTGGACGGTAGCACCACAATAAATGGTGTTCGGATGGTCACTGTCTTTCAGCTCCTTTAACACTTCCAGCGCCAGATAGCATCCCGCACGATTATCCAAAGCTTTGGCCAGGATCGTATCGTTATCAGGCAAGAGTTCAAACGGACAGATTGGCATAATCGGATCACCGACCTTAATCCCCCATGCTTTTACCTGTTCTTTATCATTTGCCCCGATATCAATGAACATTTCACGCATCGGATAGACTTTCTTGCGTTCTTCCGGAGTCAATATATGCGGTGGCTTTGAACCTACCACACCTGTGAACGTTTTCTTATTGGTAATCACATGAACACGCTGGGAGAGGATGACCTGATCCCACCAGCCCCCGAGTGGAACGAATCTCAAGAAGCCATCCTTCGTGATCTCGCTGATCATGAAAGCTACTTCATCCATGTGGCCGGCAAGCATGATTTTAGGGCCATCCGCCGACCCTTTTTTCTCGCCAAACACACTTCCCATGTGATCATAAACAAGCGGTGCACCGGCCTTTTCGATCTCACGCTTCATAATTTTTCGTATTTGGTTTTCAAAGCCTGGAGCACCATTGGTTTCTGTTAATTCTTTTAAAAGATCCAACTCTATCACCATCCTATAACTATAGAATGGTAAAAATGAGAAGGTTTTATTACAAAGTAAATGAAAAAAGGAGCGGACGATTAAAACCTTTGCGTTTTAATTATTTTCATTTTTACACATGGAGTTCCATCGCTTCCGCCACCTGAATGGCTTTCAGCAAGGCTTTCGCTTTATTGAATGTCTCTTCGTATTCGTTCTCCGGAACAGAGTCAGCGACGATGCCTGCCCCAGCTTGAATATAAGCTTTTTGATTTTTAAAAAGGATGGTGCGAATGGTGATGCACGAATCCATATTCCCGGAAAAAGACAGGTAGCCGATGGCTCCCGCATAGGTTCCTCTTGCTTGCGTCTCAAGCTCGGATATGATCTGCATGGCCCTGATTTTTGGAGCCCCGGACAGCGTTCCAGCTGGCAGGCAGGAGATGAGAGCATCAAAGAAGTCTTTATCCTCTCTTAGACGGCCTGTGACGTCCGATACGATATGCATGACATGAGAGTACCTTTCAATCTCCATAAAAGACGACACTTCAACACTTCCATACTCGGAAACCCTGCCGATGTCATTCCTTCCTAAGTCGACAAGCATGATATGCTCAGCCACTTCTTTTTCATCAGCCAGCAATTCTTCCGCTAAGTGCTGGTCTTCCTCCATATCTTTTCCACGCGGGCGGGTTCCGGCAATGGGACGGGTTCTTACTTGCTGCCCCTCTACTTTGACCAGGAGCTCTGGGGATGAGCCGACGATCATTTCATCGGGCATTTTCAAGAGATACATGTAAGCAGAAGGATTTACGATCCGCAGTATCCTGTAAACGGTTAGTGGATCGGCTTTCGCTTCACTTTCAAAGCACTGTGACAGCACAACCTGAAAGATATCGCCAGCAGTAATGTATTCTTTTGCCTGTTCCACCATCCTGCAAAACTCTTCTTTTGTCAGGTTGGATTGTACACCGCTTATATCCACGTCCTGTTGAGGAAGATATCGAAAGGCGGGAACAGGATGACTCACATTCTTTTCTAGCTGTTCCATCGTTTTCTGGATGGACTGTTCCGCTTTCTTGTATGCTTCTTCGAGTTGCTGCTGGGTATGGTTCTTCGGAACATGGAGATTGCAGACAATTTGTATGGATTGTTTTAAATGATCAAATACGATCAATTCGTCTACGAATAAAAATTTCATATCATCGGTGTGGATTATATCTTTGCTGTGAGGTGGAATGTTTTCAAAATATTGCAGAATATCATAGCCGAAATAACCGACGGCACCGCCTGTAAATTGTGGCAGGTTCTTATGTGAGGGACTTTTGAATTGGTTGAGGAGTGTTTTTAAAATATCAATAGGATGCCCAGTAAAGGTTTCATCCTGGCCTTTTTTCTTGATGATGGTTTTACCCTTCTTGCACGAGACCACCATGAAGGGATTTTTTCCGATATACGAATACCGGGCCCATTGCTGGCCGCCTTCTACACTTTCAAGCAAGAAAGAATAATCTTCCTTATAATACGTTTGATACAGTTCTATGACTGTATGTACATCTGCGAATAACTCAATGCTCACAGGAATTAAATTATAGTTTCCTGCCATTTGTTTTACTTCTTCCAATGATGGTTGTATCATGGCTATCATCCCTTCTTTACGAGAGACGAAGATTAGCAACCATAACCGCTAATCTCAGCTCGGCTCTGCTCTATTCTTTTGTTCTCACTCAACTCTCAACTCTTCTCAACTGCCTCAGGCGATTAAAAATCACTATATAATGCATTAGGCAAACTGTCAACCGTTACTTTGCGGATTCAACCTTATTTCAAAAGGGAAGGTTACCAGTGATGCAGTTTACTTAAAATGAGGTGAAAAGGAATGAAAGCCATCGTTATCCATGAATACGGAAGCAGAGATCAGCTTGTGGAGAAAAAAATAGCCGATCCTAAGCCAGGCCCGAAAGATGTTCTCATTGAAATCCATGCTTCCTCTGTAAATCCTGTCGATTGGAAAATCCGTGAAGGTTACTTAAGAGACCGCCTATCCTTCAATTTTCCTGTCGTCCTTGGCTGGGATGCAGCGGGGATCGTGAAAGAAGCAGGTTCTTCTGTCACCAAGTTCAAACCGGGAGACGAAGTTTTTACAAGACCTGCAACAGAACGGGACGGCACCTATGCTGAACTGCTTGCTGCAGATGAAGAATTAGTTGCGTTCAAACCCAAAAACCTGACGTTTGAAGAAGCCGCCTCTATTCCTCTCGTTGGCCTTACGGCATGGCAATGCCTTGTTGAGTTCGCAAACATTCAGGAAGGCCATAGAATCCTTATCCACGCGGGCGGAGGAGGAGTAGGAAGCTTTGCCATTCAGCTCGCAAAAGCAAAAGGAGCTTATGTCATATCTACGGGCAGTGGAGATTCAGAAGAGATCATCAAAGAATCTGGCGCAGACGAATTTATTAATTATAAAGAAAAAGTTTTTACAGAAGCGATCGATCCTGTAGACATCGTGTTTGATACGATCGGTGGAGAAGTTCAGCACAACAGCTATAAAGTGATCAAACCAGGTGGAATCCTCGTTTCCATTGTCAGTCCGCCTATACAGAAAGATGCGACCAATCATTCTGTCAAAGCCGGATTTGTTTTTTTGGAGCCGGATGGCGCACAGCTTGCTGAGATTGGAAAGTTGATAGAAAGTGGCCAAATTAAACCTTTTGTCGGAGAAACTTTTCCTCTTAACCAGGAGGGTGTCAGAAAAGCTCACGAATTAAGTGAATCTCATCATGCAAAAGGAAAAATCATTATTCAAGTGAAATCCTAGATGATAAACGCAGTAAAGTCTGGAACGATATTAGTTCACGTTCGCCAGGCTTTTTATGTGTCACAATATCTGACAGAAAAGTAGAATGCTTCTCAAAGCACGTGATAAGGTAAACGTACACTTTCTTTTCAATAAGGAGGAAAATTATGATTCTTTCCCATCAATTAACACCTGAAGAAAAAGAAAAGGTGAAGCAGCTGAAAAGAAAAATAAACGAGACGGATTGCCTAAAGGAAAAGACGAACTATGAAAACCAGCTCATTGCCTTGATGGAGAGAATTTTCATACGCCATAAACTTCAGAGGAGAAATGAATTATAATTGCAGCAATTTCACAAGATCGAAGCCTAAAGCTTCCTCTGTCAACAGCTGCTCCCCGATTTGGATGTTTTCCTCCCCCAGTTTGATGCCGCCCAGCTTTTCATATGCCGCTTTAGATGGGTTGTCCTTTAAAACCCAGGCGAGCATCGTCCGATAGCCGAAATCATAGTGGGTTTGAGCAAGATGGCGTATTAGACTAGTGCCTATACTTCTGCGCTGGTATTCATGCAAAAGATAGATCGCATACAGCTCCGTCTCATATGGAAAGCGCCCTGAGCGGTTTGGCCCGCCAGAGCAAAAGCCGATAATCTGTTGATTAATACAGGCAACATATAAAAAACTCTTCTCCATTGGCTTTTGGATGATGTTCATCCACATATCCTCCCGGTCTTCAGCCCTCATCTTGTATAAATAATCGTCATCAATGATTCCTTTATACGTCGTCCTCCAGCTTTCAACCTGTACAAAGGAAATCCCCTTTTCGTCTCCTGGAATGGCTCTTCTTATCTCCAACGAACCCACTTCCTCTCTTGTAAATGTCACTTTTAGGAGACCGAAGACAGAAAGCCTTTTTATAGTCCAGGCCTCCAGTGCCCGTCTTCTATCAACAGGCATTTCAATATTTCTTCATTCACTGATAAAAACTGGCAATGATTTTTGCAGCCGGCAAAAAAAGCAGCTGCCCAAGCATCGTACCAATCAGCTTAGTTGTGATGAGCAAAATAACGAGAGCTTTGACATCACCATACGGCCGCTTCCCTCTGATCGCCTGATCGGTAATAATTGCTGACTTTGGATCGATGAAGAAGGTAAGCATGATCGTTGCTGCGCCGTTAATCATACCGGATGAAGCGGCCGCTGCCAGCTGGTTTTCTGACGGAACCAGTAATGAAGAATAGTTGGCAGCAAGTACTCCTATTGTATAGATACCCGTTACCACCGCATGAAGAAGCAAAAATCGTTTAGGAATTTCTCGAAAACGCAATTTATGGAGCATCTTCTTTTGGGGAACGGTCGCTTTTTTAACGATCCTCTTCAGATTGTTTGCGTGCAATGCTTCAAACACGAGAGAGGGAACAGACCCTGACAAAGAAATTTTCTTTACCCCTATTTGAAAAATTTTCAAAAAGGTAGGAATGACAAAAAAACCTGCGAGCGTACCAGCTGTAGCCGCGGCAATAACAAACCTCATATCGTTGAGCGGATCAATATTTTTCACGATGCTAAATCCGATGATTTTCCCGATCAAAGGTGCCTGAAACATATTTGCCGTTCTGGAAACAAGCACAAACAGGTTAAAAATGGAAAAAGATAATGCCACTTGCCCCGTTTTTACTGAATTAAGTCTTACAGAATAGCCTAGAGTATCAATGATATGAATAACAAATGTCAGCAAAATTAACTGTAGCAATACATGCTCCATCCCTTGATCACCCCTCTGACGCAAAATTCGATTCCTTTTTCATTTCCCCGGAAATTGCCGTAATTTGAAATACATCTTATTATAAATTTCGTACTTTTAACAAGCATTCCTTCTCTCTTGGAATCAAAAAAAAGGACGGCTAACGCTGCCCTTCCTTCTTTTATCCATTCTCTTTTTTGGCAAACCAGAGGGTCCATCTGTCCCGCTCGCTTTATTTCCTGATCTGCTCTCAATCTGGTTTCAATATAAGAAATCAGCTGCTCCAATTTTTCATTGTTCATTTCAAAAAGAATGGAGCGTCCAGTGCGTTTTCTAAGGTCTTCTGAAAGTTCTCCTACCGAAGAATAATGTTTCCTCATCTCCCATAGCTTTACCTCTTCCACATGAGAAAACCCCGCATTTTCAATAGCTTCGATCACCTTCTCACTTGAAAACCGCCTTTTAATTTCTTTCTCTATCAATTTTGGTGCTTTTTCAAAAAAATATACCCGGATGTGTGTGTCTGTTCCTGGAAGAAGACAGTCTTCAGGTGTTCTGTCCTGAACGATGAATGTTCCACCCGGCTTTAACAAGCGAAAAGCTTCCGCAGTACATCCTTCCAGCCCGTTTAAGTGATGAATCACCGCCCGTTCCAGCAACATATCGGCAGAATAAGACGGCAGCCTCCAGCATTTTCTCGGAAAAATCGACAGCAGTCACGTGTCTGGCACCCATTTCGATCATGGCTTTTGTATAATTCCGCCGCCACAGCCAATATCAACCGCCAGGCGATCCTTCAGGGTGATATGTTGCTCGATCAGCTGCTTCCAGCCCGCTGCGGCCGTTCTGGAGGCATAGGAGCCGCATGAAAATCAATAGTCATAATGGTAAGCTCCTTATTTGATCGCTTTGATCAGAACGGCCTCTCCGCTGAATTCCTGAATTTTCCCACTCTGCTCCCGTACACCAAAATACCTTTTTAAATGAGACGGCGACTCCAGCATTTTTCTTATCAGCTGATCTTTTTCCTCTATTTTCATCTGCATCCGGCTGCACCAGCTGTCAAATGAAAATGTCTTTTTAAAAACGTGCATCTGCTCAATCTTAAATCCCGCTTCTTCCAAGAATTTCAGCCACTCTGATTTCTTCCATGCCCGAAAATGGCTATGATCTCTTCGTTTTTCTATGTCATTATAAAACTCATCATATTCCTGCTTTTCGGGTGCTGTGTTATCTATGATCAACAGGGTTCCTCCCTGGGCCAGCACACGATACGATTCAGAAATAAAAGCTTGAAGATCTGGAAAATGATGAGGTGCTATCCTGCATGTAACTGCCTCAAAAGATTCCTTTGGAAAAGGAAGGTTTTCCGCATCCCCTTTTATAAAAGAGACATTTTGATATCCGTTTCCTTCAATAAATGTTTTGGCAGCTTCCAAGATTTCGCTCGTCAAATCCAATGCCGTCACTTCCTTCACTAGAGGCGCAAACAGATTAGCAGTATGACCGCCTCCAGTGGCAATGTCGAGCAGCCGGTCGTTCGCACCAGCATTTGAGATCTTCGCCATTTGTTCCAAATCCTTGCCCTTTGCATTAATGGGACTGCTCACATATTTTTCAGCATTTTTTCCAAACTGCTCCTGTACCCTCGCTTTAATATCCATCTTTCCTCTCTCCTTCCTCTCCATTTCATCATATGCATAAGCCATATGTAAGAAAATTACTAATAAACATGCTAATCCCATAAGTAAAACTAATGATAAGAACAGAATGTTAAAACACTAAAAATTTAAATGGAAATTATTTGTACTTTATATTCATACCCCGTATTCTTTAAATGTAGCTACCACCAAAATTGGAGGGGATGAACCATGGAAAATTCTACTCAAACAGCCTTTCGGCAAGTAGAGGAA
This sequence comes from Fictibacillus sp. NRS-1165, assembly GCF_050468105.1. Lineage (NCBI taxonomy): Bacteria > Bacillati > Bacillota > Bacilli > Caryophanales > Fictibacillaceae > Fictibacillus > Fictibacillus sp. NRS-1165. The sequence goes on along the minus strand of NZ_JBDPNU010000037.1, from coordinate 21,505 downwards.
ATCTCGACGAAAGAAGAAAGATATGAACCTTTTTCCTGGTATGAACAAATGCGGAAAGAAAGCCCTGTCCGTAAAGACGAAAAACGCGGAGCATGGGACGTCTTTGACTATCAAAGTGTAAAGTATGTTCTCGAAACAAAAGAATTTTTTTCCTCCAACCGTTCGAAAAAACAAGATGATCAACAGAAGTCACCGATCGAATTAAGCCTGATCAGCATTGACCCGCCAAAACATACGCAAATGCGCTCTCTCGTAAACAAGGCCTTTACACCTAAAGTGATGAAAGACTGGCGCCCCCGCGTCGAACGCATCGCAAAACAGCTGCTGGATAACATCGATCCGGCAGCTGACATTGATGTTGTAAAACAATTATCCTACCCGTTACCAGTCATGGTTATCGCTGAAATACTTGGAGTCCCGCTCCAGGACCAATCCAGATTCAAAGAATGGTCGAATTGGGTAGTTGCAGGGCCAAAGGATAACAGCCCCGAAGCAATCAGGCTTCTGGAAGAAAATCAGCAAAGAACGTACCATGAGCTGTATGTCTATTTTAAAGAGATTGTCAGAAATAAAAGGGAGACCCCTGGAGAAGATATTATCTCTGTTTTGCTTGGTGCAAAAGCACAGGGCGCCGTGCTCACAGAAGAGGAGATTATCGGATTCTGCATCCTGCTTCTCGTTGCAGGAAATGAAACAACGACGAATTTGATCAGCAATGCCTTTTACTGCTTTACAGAATTCCCGGAAGTTTTTGAGGAAATAATTAAAGATACCGAGGGGACGCTGCCACTGGCCATTGAGGAAGTGCTTCGGTATCGGTCTCCGGTTCAGGCCATGAGCCGTGTGGCTAAAGAAGATACCCTGCTTGGTGAAGCCCGGATTAAAGCCGGAGACATCGTAGTAGCATGGATGGGGTCAGCCAATCGGGACGAGCAGCAGTTTAAAGATGCCGGGCGATTCAATATTAAAAGAAAACCAAACCCTCATCTCGCCTTCGGAAAAGGTATCCACTTCTGCCTTGGAGCACCGCTCGCCCGTCTTGAAGCGGAGATTGCTCTGCAGGAATGGATAAAACGCTACCCTGCATTTAAAAGAAGCGATGATTTTACGCTTGAACCGATCCAGAGCACGTTTGTTTACGGACTAAAGGAGTTCAAGCTGACCGTCCTTTAGCTGGAAATGATAGCACTTCATTTGTTTCACAAACCAGCTGGCTCATAAAATCGACAGCGATCCCATCCTTGCTGTAAGAATAAAGATATCCGTTTCAGCCTTTCGTATGAGATGTTTCTCTGATCTTAAATCTGCATTAAGTCTTAACAAAAAAATGATAAAAAAGGAGGCACTGATGTATCAGTGCCTCTTCTCATCATTTAAACCCGTCACAATGACCTTATTCGGATCTTTGCTGCTCCCTTCTAAACCATTCATAAAAACCTCCCGAAGGTGAAGCTGTGCTCCCGAAACAAAGCTGATTTCCACCTTTCCCCGGTGAAACAGCCTTTCCAGTTCTCTTTCAAATGATTCATCAGGGCTTTCCATTACCAGTCTGGCCAGATAAGCATCTCCCTCGTCTACTGCATCTTTGCGGGTTTGCAGCTCTATCTTAAACCTGTAGGGAGTATAAATAAATGTTCTGCGGGCCCCCACTTCTGTTTTCCATCCCATCACATCCGCACGATTGCAAAGCTGCTTCAGTTCTTCATCGCTTACTAAATATCCGATGTGGTCAAAGATTGGCTTTTTACCCGCTCCAAACGTTATATTGATATTTCCTTTTCTGACTTCAATAATGCGGAAGATTAGAGCATTTTCACGAAAGTCATCCCATTCCAATGGAGGATGGTAAGGAGTTACCGTTCCCCTTTCCATTGCGTATCTGCCTTCTACACGAAAGCCCAGTCGCCGATAAAAAGTTTCTGTCTCTTCTACTCTATCTGTCCAAAAATGATAATGAAATAGTTTCAAAGTTCCAACTCCCGGGTCTTCTAAATTATTCTTTCTGTGTCTGAATCCTTACAGACAATCATATAGTGAGAGTATACAAGCCATCACAATTGGAGGCAAAACATGCTCGTTTTATTTTTGCTCGGCCTCGCTCTTGCAGCCTCTCCAGGCCCTGATTTTTTATTAATGACCAAACATACATTAAGCCATGGCACACGGATGGGCTACGCTACTTTTTTAGGAAATCGTACTAGCTTCATCCTGCATCTCACTCTCGCCGTTCTCGGACTGTCAGTCATATTGAAAGAATCAGCTCTATTATACTTGTTTATCCGTATGGCGGGAGCGGCTTATTTAATTTATTTAGGCTGCAATAATATGATTCGAAGAATTTCACCTCAATCTGCCCACCCAGCTAGCCTTACGTCCATGGCATTATCAACCCGCTCGCGTATCAGCGGGGCTTTTGGAGCAATCTGCTGAATCCAAAGGTAAGTCTTTTTTTTCTTAGTATCTTCCCTCAGTTTGTGACCGCAGAGCATATCGCTTCACAACCATTCGGCAGCGCACTTATATTTTTGGCTGGCAATTCCTCCTGGTATCTGACTGTTCTCCCTATCATAGGCATGCAGCTTATCCGGGAAGGAATTGCCCGATTCCAAGCGATTTTGGATCTTTTATTCGGTCTTCTTTTTTTAGGTTACGGGGGGAAGATGATCATTGAAGATCTAGAGATCCTTTTGCGTTACCTGCCTTTATAACGTTCTGGAACAAGGAAGATCCCCCTATCAATCACAGGAGGATCTCAGTTGTTATATTCTACCGGCAATGGATCTTCACTGCGGTCAAACGGGGCTGGTTCATTGTTTTTTTGAGCAAGTTCATAACGCAGTCCATCGAGGCTCTGTCTCACATTGCCTTTGCCTGAAAAATTTTCGATCAGCTCTTTCACATCAATTCCAAATGAGGCCATGAGTGTTTCCTGAAGAGATGCCATAAGATTTGTCGCATAGCCGGTTACTTTATTGGCTCCGCCGTTTTCACCGTTGCTGCCTGTATCCACAACCGTAATCTTATCAATGTTGGAAAGCGGGCTAGCCACTTCTTTTGCATATGCAGGGAGCATGTACACGATCATATCGAGGATAGCTGCCTGGCCGAACATTTCAAAGGCTTCTGCAATTTTTTGCTTCGCTTCTGCTTCGGCCAAACCTTTTAGACGGATGACTTCTGCTTCTGTTTCCCCTTTTGCTCGTTCGGCTTCCGCTTTGGAAATCCCTTCAAGGCGTACTTTTTCAGCCTCAGCCGTTGCCATTGCCTCAATTCTGTATTTATTGGCATCCGCCTCAGCTAGCTGTTTCGCTTTTCCGCTTCCGCCGCCTGCTCTACCGCATAACGGTCTGCATCCCCTTTTTTCTTTACTTCGGAATCGTATTGCTTCTCACGTCTCGCAATTTCTTTTTCTTCCAATTCAATCTGTTTTTGGCGCTCAATGATCTTGATCTGCATCTGCTGTTCCGTAACTTCCTGTTTGGCTCGTGCTTCCTCCAAGTGGTATGCCTGGTCCGCTTTTGCTTTTGATATCCTGCTCCCTGCGGAATTCAGCAATCTTCAGCTGATTGATCTTTTCAGCTTCGGCAACCTCTGTCGCACGCTCAAGCTCGGATTTCTGTGCTTCTTTATTTGCTTCCGCCCTTTTGATGCGCGTTTCTTTTTCAGCTTCGGCCGTTGCGATATCAGCATCGCGTTTTACCTGAGCGATTCGCGGCTTACCGAGCGCATCAAGGTATCCATTCTTATCCCTTACATCTTTAATCGTAAAAGAAACGATTACTAGGCCCATTTTTGCCAGATACTGAGAAGCAATGCGCTGTACTTCCTGAGAGAACTTATCGCGGTTTTTATAGATTTCTTCAACTGTCATGGAGCCAAGAATGGACCGGAGATGGCCTTCCAATACTTCTCTTGCTTCCAGCTCGCGATCCTGCTTGGTTTTTCCAAGGAACTGTTCAGCAGCTGTTCGATTTCTCCGATTGAACTTCCGATTTTGATGATGGCCGTACCATCCGCCGTAACTGGAACCCCTTGTTCCGTGTACACTTCCGGTGTTTGGACTTCCAGCTTGCTGGAAAGCAGGCTCAGCGGCTCGGACTGCTGGAAGACCGGGAATACAAAAGTACCTCCTCCACGAACGATCTTGATCTTGTTTCCAGATTCGTCGATGTTCACGTTCTTGCTGCCAAGGAAACTGCCCGTTACGATCAGTGCTTCATCATGGCCAGCCGTCTTATATTTTGTAACAAATACAGAGACCGTGCAATCACAACAAACAACACAATTCCTGCAGCGATAAAAATAGGTGTCATATCTTATTCCTCCAATTCTTTAGTTACAATAAGGCCGTTTGTTCATACGGCATAACATGAACAACCCCGCTTTTAACTTCCACGATTAAAATCTTGGATCCTTGCCCGATCGGCTCATTATCATGGCTGACCGCGATCTTGGCAATATTGCCGCTGATCCCCTCAATAAACACTTCACCAAAGCCATTGGATGGGATGGAAGTAATCACTTTACCGATTCTCCCCCGTAAATCCTCCTCAGCGTAATTAAGCGAAGCTTCTGCAGAGGCAAGCAGGATCAGCACAAAAATATTCAGCAAGGACACAAGAATTAAAGCCGATCCTGCAGATATCCCTGAGACGAGGAAGCTGTTTACTGACGTCATCGTCTCCAATAAATATCCGCCTGCACTCCATATCGTAAAGAAGGAAAGCACGAGTGTCGGGCTAAGTATGTGGGAAAAGACCTCAAATGCTCCGTGGATGAGATCACTCACCAAAACAAACAGAAAGGTGATACAACCAAATACAATCAATCCGGTTAAATAGACGGTTTCCATCGGATACCCCATGATCTCCATAACGCATCCTCCTCCTTTTCTTAATGAGGTTTTAACCACCACAGAATGTAATCAGCCATCCACCTTCCCCCTCTCCCTGTCTGGGAACATCGTAGCATATACAGTTTGAAATAATTGGTAAAATTTGTCGAACTTTCACAAATTCCCATGTTTTTCTAACTGTATAAACGGGAATCGAATGGAAAAGTTTAACATTTGAAAGAATAATTTGAAGCGATTTATTGTTCACGATACAAAAAAAGCCTCCATAAATGGAGACTCTTTCTTTAAGACTTGTGAGATTCAGCATGATTGTGTAAAGTCTACACAACCGCTGTTTTGGTTTCTGCTTCTTCAATTCTTGTGAGGAGCACGTCCTGAAGGACAGGATGGTATCCAAGTGCCTCACATAAGATAAAGTTTTGATTACTCTGTTTTTGTTGTTGTGCGATCGCTTTTTTCATCTCGCTGAGCAATATGCCGGGGAAAAGCAGGTAGGGAACAACAATAATCTGCTGATATCCCCATCCCGAGAGCCTAAGCATCTCCTCAAAGCTAGGCTGGGCAGCTGTTAAAAAACACGTTTCAACCCGTGGGACATCATATTTCTTTTCCAAGTCCGCAGCAATCGCATTGAGGTCTCTTTTCACATCAGGGTCACTGCTGCCTCTTCCAACAAGAAGGATCACCGCATCCTTATGAAACGCATCGACAGACTCTGTGATCCTTTCCCATAAGAGATGAGAGAGAGATTCATGCACTCCAAATGGTTTCCCATACGATATTTCTACATTTGTATAGCGTTCTTGCTGCAGCTTTAATTCTTCGGGGATATCCTTTTTCGCATGAGCAGCTGTTAATAAAAGGACCGGTATAGCACAGATGGAGGTCGCTCCTTGACGGACACATGCTTCGACCCCTTTGGATATATCAGGTGGGGACAGTTCGAGAAAACAGACTTCCTTAATGGGATATTCGCTGGCTCCCATGCACCGTTTCGCGAAATCCAATGCTTTTTCCGTGCCTGCTTTTGTTCTGCTGCCATGGCAGATGAGGAGTAGCGCTCTCATTTATAACGCCTCACTTATAATAGAAGATTCCTTTTCGATCAGCGTCCGCTCAAACCAGCTGATTTTATCGCGAAGCTTGACTACTTCCCCAATAATGATCATGCTTGGATTTTGAATTCCTTCATTTTTGGCTGCTTTTTCAATCGTTTCCAAAGTTCCTGTAACCGTCCGCTGCTCTCCAAAAGTACCCCACTGGATCAAAGCTGCAGGTGTTTCTTTGCTCTTTCCATACTTTATGAGGCTTTCACAGATGTATGGAAGATTCTTGACACCCATATAGATCGCAAGTGTATCAATTCCTTTAGCAAGGCTTTCCCATCTCTCTTTCTCGTCCTCTCCTTCTCTGCGGTGGCCGGTGACAATGGCAAAGCTGGCTCCAAAGTCTCGATGAGTAACCGGTATACCAGCATAAGCCGGCGCAGCGATGCCAGATGTAATACCCGGAACCACTTCAAATTCCACATGGTTTTTTACTAAAGCTTCGGCTTCTTCACCTCCCCGGCCGAAGACAAACGGGTCACCGCCCTTGAGCCGGGTTACAATTTTTCCTTTCTTTGCATACTTCACCAGAAAACGATTGATCGTCTCCTGCTGCATCGTATGAAGATCAGGGAGTTTTCCGCAATAGATCAAGTCTGCACCTGGTTTTGCATAATCCAGCAGATCTTTGTTCACCAGCCGGTCATAAAGAATAACATCAGCTTCCTGAATGCACCTTGCTCCTTTGACGGTAATCAACTCCGCGTCTCCAGGTCCAGCACCTACTATATACACTTTGCTCAATTTCAATCACCTGCCTCAGCTGTTTAGTATCGTTCCCCGTTCATAGATCACAAAGCCGTTGCCGTCCCTGATTTTTTTCTTTTCATATAGAGTGATGTCTTCAACTTCAGGTACTTTCAAAAAATATTTTTCAAGCTCAACATCCACTAAGTGAAAAGCCTGTTCATCATCGGAGGCGGCAATTACAACATCGATTACCTCTGACTTCGTCGCCACTTCAAAACGGTATAGATTCATAAGTACCTCCTCGTTGTCGAATCATGAAACGAGCTGGCCGACTCTCCCGGATATGGCATCCAGCTCTTCCTGAAGCGGCTCGAGGCCAACACGCTGTACGAAATCAAAGAAGGATTCGCCGGCTTCTTTATGTTCTTTAAAGTAGGTTAAAAACTCATGCAGCACAGAGGGCAGTGTTCCTCCTTCAAACTTGCCTTTCAGTTTGTCGTTGAATTTTCCGCCGTTATCCAATGTTCCTCCTACATATATTTCGAATGCTTCAACCATTTTTTTATCTTTCGTCTTCATCAGTACGCCCTGAAGTCCAATGTCAGCAATCTGCCGTTGTCCGCAGGAATTGGGGCATCCGACCATATGCAGCCTGACTGGGACGTCCAGCGCCACCTGCCCATCAAGAAATTCTGCGATACGGCGCATTCTCTCCTTTGTTTCAACAAGTGCCAGGTTGCAATACTCAATCCCGGTACATGAGACAGAGTAGCCGATAAACGAACGCGGATGAACCGTAATGCGGAAAAAAATCGGCTCTTGAAGCAGTTGGTCTACTCTTTCATCCGGTACATTCGGAATGATCAGGTTCTGTGAATTACAGGTTCGGATCTCACCATTGCGATACATTTTTGAGATTCTACGATTACTTTCTCCTTTAGATCAGTTTTTTATTTTCAAGAAAAGAGATAACTTCAGCGGTGCATTCCTCAATCGTTGAGGCGTTCGTATCCACTGTAAAATCCGGAGATTCCGGTTCCTCATATGGGGAATCGATCCCAGTAAAGGATTTGATCTCTCCCTTTCTTGCTTTCTGGTAGAGTCCTTTCGGATCCCGGTTCTCACATTCTTCGAGCGGGCATTTCACGAAGACTTCAAGGAATTCATCACTTCCCAACATCTTTCTCGCCTGTTCCCGATCTTCTTTAAAAGGTGAGATGAACGCCGTCAGCACAACCGTTCCGCTGTCTACAAAAAGTTTGGATACTTCTCCGATCCGCCGAATGTTTTCTTTCCTGTCCTCATCTGAAAATCCAAGGTCTTTATTTAAGCCATGGCGGATGTTGTCACCATCCAGCACATAGCTTTTCACCTGCCTTCGAAAAAGTTCTTTTGCCACCTCATTGGCAAGAGTGGATTTCCCGGAACCCGATAGCCCTGTCAGCCATAGGACAAAACTGTGATGGGAATTTTGCGTTCTTCTGTCTTCTTTTGAAATGGCCGCATCGTGCCATGTAATATTGTTTGTCTGGCTCATCGTGTTCCTCCTTATGCTGTCACTGTTTTTTCTTGCAGCCCTTTGATCAGTACCTCAACGACCTCTTTTCGGCTGAAGGTAGCCGGCGGAAGCTCTCCGTTTCTAAGCAGCTCCCTCACCTTCGTACCTGACAAGATCACATGATCTTCTTTGTCATGAGGACAAGTTTTTGATGATGCCATCCCTTCACATTTTGTACAGTAAAAACTGTGCTCAAAGAACATCGGTGTGATACCCAGTTCTTCCGGCGTAAACCTGGAGAAGATTTTTTGCGCATCATACGTTCCATAATAGTTGCCTACACCTGCATGATCCCTTCCGACGATAAAATGTGTACATCCGAAGTTCTTGCGGACCATCGCATGAAAAATGGCTTCCCTCGGTCCTGCATATCTCATGGCTGCCGGGAATACGGCCAAGAACACCCGGTCTTTCGGATAATAGTTATCCAGCAGGATCTCATAGCTCTCCATCCTTACGTCAGCGGGAATATCATCTGATTTTGTCTCCCCTACAAGCGGATTCAGAAATAGTCCATCAACGGTTTCAAGTGCTGTTTTTTGAATATATTCATGAGCTCGATGTACAGGGTTTCTTGTCTGAAATCCTACGACCGTATTCCATCCCCTCTCCCTGAAAACTTGGCGGGTTTCAGCCGGATCCAGCCGATACTCTATAAAACGCTGTTTGTGCGGCCTCTTTACGAGAGTAATAGGACCGCCTACATAGTAAGAAGGCCGTTCGATCAGCTTCTTCACTCCAGGATGCTCAATATCTGCAGTTTGATAGACTTGCTCTGCTTCATGTTTGATGTCCGGACGATAAAGATCTTCCACTTCTATGATTCCGTACGTTACTCCCTCAAACACGAGCCTCGCCTGATCTCCTGATGACAGAGTCCTTGCTTGCTTTTCGTGAACCGGCAGAACGATCGGAATGCTCCAAACCGTACCATCAGCAAGTCGAAGGGAGTCAACCACAGATTGATAATCTTCTTCATGCAGAAACCCTGTAATCGGACTGTAGGCACCTACACCGATCAGTTCAAGATCACTTAAAGATGTAGCATCCAGTTCAATCTCCTTTTGAATATGGTCTACAGATAAATTTGGTTCATAACGGTTAATCAGCTTTCCTCCATGCGGTAAAATCGTAGTCATGTTATTTAGTTCCTCCTAAAGTGTAGTTAATTATTGATGAAGTCCGCATTCTGTTTTTCCATGACCTGACCAGCGCCCTGAGCGGGAATCCCCCGATCCGTCAGCCGGAAGCGTACATGGCTCACAGCCGATGCTCGGATACCCCTGATCGTGAAGCGGGTTGTAGGGAAGATCATGTTTGTATGCGTATCTCCAAATTTCCTTCCATGTCCAATGGATCAACGGACAGATTTTCACTGATTTAAAACGGTCGTCCTTATTAATGTACTGGACATTGCTCCTTCCAGCCGACTGCTCTCTCCTGAGACCCGAAAGCCATGCCGGAGCTCCATTCAGCGTTTCCTCGAGAGGTGCTACCTTTCGTATATAACAGCAAAGGTTCGGCTCCCTTTTCCATAACTCGCCGCCATGCTTTTCCGCCTGTTCAGCCAGTGTCAGTGACGGTTTTTTCAATTCAATCTTCATGGCTGGATATCTTTTCTTCGCTTTTTCGATCACCTCGTAGGTTTCCTTGAAATGAAGCCCTGTATCGAGGAAGACCACTCTGGCATTCGGCTTCACCTGAGAGACGAGATCCACCAGAACGCTGCCTTCTATACCGAAACTGCATGCATAAACGAGCTCATCTCCATATTGTCCATAGCCCCATTTCAGTACTTCGAGTGCCCCCTTTGTTTCACTGTCCTCCGGAAACGCAAACTCTTGCTCTTCCCATGTGTCAAACTTGAGCATATTGACCACCTCTCCAATATAAAAAAAGACAGCTTTAACCATAAGCATCTATTCTGCTCAGTTAAAACCGCCTCTAGTTTTCTAGTCAGCGAATATTATTTAAAGCGTACCTTTTCGTTTTTTTCCAGCTGAATCAGCTTACCATCCTGAACAATTAATGTAATGGACCCATATTTAATGCTGCTTAGCATCTCTTTTAGGTGTTCAAAGATTTCATCCTGGCTTTTTCCGTTTACCACATCAGAACCTCCTTGTTCAATAAGTTTTGTTGGTTTTTTAGGAATAACAATACTCTTTATCCCAATAAAAAACTTGGTTTTTTTGATTTAACCCGAACTAGTTTTTTTATTTCATAAAAAACCTGGGCAATAAAAAAACCTTTCCATTTCGGAAAGACTGACGAGGTAAACACATTACCTTATCTTCCAAAATGTAATAAACATTCTGCTGGAGTTAGCACCTTGCAATAACTGCAGGTTGCCGGGTTTCATCGGGCCAGTTCCCTTCACCGCTCTGGATAAGTTTTTTTATTTTTTTAAATAATAACACACATTTACGCTTTCGGAAACCCCATTATTCTTATCGGATTAAAAAATATTTATTGAAATATCCAAAAATTTTATTGACAGACTTCGATTCCATTGAATATAGTAGATACTAAATTCGAAAAGAGATACACTGCTGATCGGAAAAACCGAAGGCTCTTAACTATACTGTTAAGGGTCTTTTATTTTTAGGAGGAGAAATATGAAAAAACTGATCACCCTTGCCCTGATCGGACTCATTGCACAACTCATCGATGGGTCTCTCGGTATGGCTTACGGACTGACTTCAACGTCCCTGCTGCTTGCCTTCGGAATCGCCCCGGCGGTTGCTTCGGCTTCGGTCCACTTTGCAGAGGTTGTTACGACAGCCGCCTCAGGTGCATCACACATCAGGTTTGGTAATGTGGACCGTAAAATCATATTCCGTCTCATTATTCCGGGCTCGATTGGCGCTTTTACCGGAGCATGCTTTTTATCCAATCTTCCCGGCGACGCAGTGAAACCCTATATTTCCTTTTTCCTGCTGTTTCTTGGTTTCTTTATTCTGTACCGGTTTTTGTTTAAAAAGAACACTAAGCCCGTGGATCATGAAAAAGCATTCAGCCGAAAGCAGCTTATTCCGCTCGGACTTGCTGCGGGCTTCCTCGATGCCACTGGAGGAGGCGGCTGGGGTCCAGTAGCCACACCTGTCTTGTTAGCCAAAAACGGCACATCAACGAGAAAGGTCATTGGATCCGTAGATACAAGTGAATTTGCTGTTGCGCTTTCTGCCACGGTCGGTTTCCTCATCTCCCTAGGATGGGAGCAGGTCAATTGGATGTGGGTCATTGCTCTTATGGCAGGTGGATTAATCGCTGCACCAATCGCAGCATGGCTTATACGTATCATTCCCTCTCACATTTTAGGAGTGGCAGTCGGAGGATTGATTATTGTAACAAACGCCCGGACACTGCTTCAGACCGCTGGAATTTCTGGTGCTGCATTACAATCGGTGTATACCGTTTTGGTCGTCGTTTGGCTGGCAGCCATTTTCTTCAGCATAAGGAAAAATAAAAAGCATTCTTTCTCAGCGGGGCGCGCGAGCTGAAACCATCATCTCCACTGAGTGGTGCTGTCACATATTGATATCAACAAAAGCTGACTCCATGGAGTCAGCTTTTGTGGTATTACGAACGGATACGTGATCACTTTCCCATTGATCTTAAACTCAGCCCACAATTTATAAAGGCCCGGCTCCTCAAACTCTGTCACAAATGCCGTTTTGTCAGGGCAGGAAGGATGAACGTGAACATTTTTCTCTCCTGAAGACCACAACATGGCCCTCGCACCAAAATAAGGTTCTGGTTTCGCGTCATCAAAACCAAATTGAAGCGTAACAGGTTTGCCAGCATTAAATGCTGCCGGCGTCATCGTAACCCTATATCCACCCACCGTTTTTGCAAACGTGGTATCAGCCCTCAATTCGGGCTGGTGAGTATGATACCTGGGCCTCCTGCATCAATTTTCAGCGGAACGACAGCATAAGCTTTATTTTTTGGCTTGATGTCAACAAATGCCTTGTAAATTCCAGGCTGAAGTACGTGCTTTACTTCAAACGAGCCTTTACCTGTCTTTTCAGGATGAAGATGATATACTGTTTTAAATCTTCACTGATCAGAATAAAGTGCATCAGCTTTTCGTGATTTACCTCCAGCTCATCAAACGGCATCCCCTTTTTGTCTTTTAATTGAACCGAAATCACACCATCTTCATAGCTGAAGCACGGCTCCTTGTATTAGGCAATATCATACCCTTGATCATCGATGGTTTCTTTAATTTTTTCAAGATTTACTTTGCTGGAATCAAACTCAACTTCAACGGTTCCTTCCTCCAATTGCACTTTAACATGATGGACACCGTTAAGTTTTCCTACACTTCCTTCGACGGCATTGACGCAATGTCCGCATGACATCCCTTTAACATTTAGCATGATTTTCTCCATCATAAAACCTCCCAGATGATGTTTTATTTCATTAACCTCTTCACAGTAACCAGGAGTTCATCGATCACTTCCAGCTCGCCTTCCTGGATTCTTTCCACAACACAGCTTCTCATATGGCCTTCCAGGAGAAGTTTGCCGACACTGTTTAGCGCTGATTGAATGGCTGATAGCTGGGTCAGAACATCATCGCAGTATGTGTCGCGTTCAATCATACCCTTAACTCCCCTGATTTGTCCTTCGATACGATTTAACCGGGTTACCAGATTGCTTTTCATTTTATCCGAATGGTGGCTCTTTCTTTCTGTTGAACAATGCGACTCCCGTTCTTGTCTATCCAAAATCAACCATCCTCCTTTTTCAAACTTATTTTACCATACCCCCCTACCCTATGCAAAGGGGCGGAATTCAGGGAACAATAAATCACGTTTATTATTCCCCGTTTCTTGTATGCATACTCTTATCCGGACAAACCGTTTCTTAACTGCACGATTTCCCGAAGGTTTTCCAGGTTGCTATTTTTCTTGCATAACGAAGCAATTCCTTCTTCAGCCTTCTGATCTCAAGCTCAGAAGTATTCATTTCCTGTTGAAGAGTTGACCATTCCTCTTCACTGACAACCAGAAGCCCCTTACTGTGCAGCATTTGTACGGCTGCATCACCTATAAGGTTAGCTGCTTCATTTGCAGAATAACGTTCCATCCTGTCCACCCCTTTTCAAGATGTTCCTGTATACAACATATTCTGCGCTTTATTGTCATTATCCTTTCTTCAGGATAAAACAAAATTTCCCATAACTGTTAGTCGTTCAAAGCCTTTCTCGCAAACATGGCAATAACCGCATCATCCATCGGCGGATTATGAAGACCTGCTCGCACATCGCGGTAGTACCTTTGCAGCGGATTATCCTGAAACAGACTGTGTGCTCCAACAATCCTCATGGCCAGATCCACTATATCGGTTGCACTGTTTGTCGCTGAATACTTCACCGCAGCCAGAGCACTGCCGAGAGACTGTCGTTTTTCCGGATACCTTTCCCACTGTTGAATGACTCCGTACATGAGCTGTCTTGATTTTAAAAGTTCCAAATCCATCAGGCCAATCTTTCTTTGCACTTCGGGAACTTCACTAATCGGTCCTTTCAAGCTGTTAGGCTTATACTCTTTTGCAAAGGTAACCGCATAGTCTCGGGCAGCTCTGGCGATGCCAAGATAACATGCCGGGATGTGGAGCAGCCAGGCTTTTGGAAGCTGCTCATTGTTCTCCTGATCCACCGTTTCTACAAGGTCATCCGGTTCAACGGCCACATCTTTTAATATCAGATCATCGCTCCGAGTCCCACGCATCCCCAGCGTATTCCATTTATCTTCAATGGAAACACCTGGAACTTTATGAGAGACGAGAAACGATGATACTTGGTCTGAATCTTTAACGGACGCCGACACAATGGAATAGTCAAGAGCAGGAGCCATGGAGGTAAACGACTTTCTGCCGTTTAAGATCCATTGACCGTCCTTTTGTTCAGCAATCGTTTGAGGTTTCCCGCCTCGTGTCGGACTTCCTGTTGCCGGTTCAGTGGAAGCGCGGTTGATCAAACTTCGAGAATGAACAATCCGTTCGCAGAGCTTCTCAAAGACTTGAGGATTCCAAGGTTCCCTGTCAGCCAAGTCCATGACCACACCAAGATGCCAACCGACCGATAATGCCGTGGAACCGTCTCCGCGGGCAATTTGTTCCTGAAACAGGATATAGTCATAAAGGCTGATCTCCTGTCCTCCATATTTTTTAGGGACCGTCAAGGATAAGTAGCCGGCTTCTCCCAATTCCTTGAAATTCTCAAACGGAAAAGTGCCTTGCTCGTCATGTTTGGGCGCACGTTCTGCAAATGCCTCGCTAAGCGCGCGTAATTTCTTCATCCAGCGAGCCTGAAATTCAGTGTGGATAAATTCCATCTTGTCTCACCAACTGCCTTTTAATAGTATGTTTTATTATATTTACCCTACTTCGTTTATGTACACATAGCAACTTTCATGCTTTAATCTTAGGCCCTTTGTTCATTTTTATGTCGGACAGAGACCTTTCCTTTCCTAAAGACGTCTAATGAAATAGGGATGGATCTTTTTAAAGTTAGAAACCCATTCCTCTATTTCATCGATAGAAAGGACATCAACTGTTGAAACTCCGACACCGCATTCTTGTATTTTTAGCCATTGTACTGTTTGCTTTTTCTTTTCATTTTTATCCGCACTCCCCATTAAGCTCGCCCAAACCCGTTCATCCTTCAGCCAAGCAGACACTTGTTAACCCGAATGAGAATCATATAAACATTCCAAAACAATCCGTGAAACCCTTACCATCTCAAAACAAAAACAGGGAAAGGAACCAAGAGGCACAAACTCCTTCTTCCTATCCTCTCTTGATCATTAACCTTCAAAGCAATGAACTCGCCTATTATAAAAACGGAATGCTTGTAAAAACCTTTTCGATTGCATCCGGTAAACCTGCTACCCCCACTCCCCAAGGAATTTATAAAATTGCCAATAAAATCAAAAACAGGCCCTATTACAAAGAACATATTGCTGGAGGTGATCCAAAGAATCCACTGGGTGACCGATGGATGGGGTTATCCGTAAACCCTCAAATCTCCTACGCAATTCACGGAAACAACAATGAAAACTCCATCGGCCAGCATGTTTCCTCCGGCTGCATCAGGATGCATAATGAAGAGGTAAGGTGGCTTTATGACCAGATTACTGTCCAAACGACCGTCATTATCACCAAAACAGATAAAACTTTCCCCGTGATCGCCGGCCAATATGGATACGTCACCAGGCAATAATGAAAAGGACCTCTCCTTTGCTTGGGAGAGGTTCTTCCATTACATAAGATACCGAATATACACATACACACTTGATATGAGTATGGATAGGATCATCAAGGGAAATCCGATGATCAAATATTTAACAAACGAAATATGATATCCTTCTTTACCGGCAAGTCCGGCAACCACAAGGTTCGCACTGGCTCCGATCAACGTTCCATTGCCTCCGAGGCATGCCCCTAGCGAAAGGCTCCACCATAAAGGATCAAGATTGCTGATTCCCATATGACCCATCTCTTTAATCATCGGAATCATCGTAGCCACAAACGGAATGTTATCCACGAAAGCTGAAGCAATCGCACTCATCCATAGAATCAAGAAAGTTGCCGCCTTTAAATCTCCGCCTGTCCACTCCATCGCATGTTTAGCCACACTCGCAATGATTCCTGTCTCAACCAGCCCGGCTACAATGACAAACAATCCGACAAAGAAAAACAGAGTCGTCCATTCTACCTTTTCAAGAGCGTGCTCCAGGTGTTTTTCACCGGCAAGAAGCAAAAGAAGAAAGGCGCCGAACAAAGCGATGGTAGCGGTTTCCACATGAATGAACTGATGCAGGAAGAACCCGCCAATGGTTACCAAAAGCGCGAACAAGCACTTACGGAGCAGTTTATAGTCTACAATTTCTTTCTTTTCATCGAGCCTCATCAAATTTTCTACTAACTCTGGTTTTGTTTTGAGCCCTTTTTTATAAAAGGCAGCCATGATGGCTATGGTGACCACTAGAATGATAGCGCAGATCAAAGCCAGATTATCAATAAAGGACAAGAAGGTGAGCTCCTTTACCGCACTGCCGATCATAATGTTGGGCGGATCGCCGATCATGGTTGCTGTACCGCCGATATTGGACGCAAAGATCTCAGTCATTAAAAACGGAATAGGATTCAGGTTCAACCTCCTTGTTACGCTGAAGGTAACCGGTACGACAAGCAGAACCGTGGTTACATTATCAAGAAAGGCAGAACCGAAAGCTGTAATCAAACCTAATGTTATGAGAGTCTTCACTGGATCTCCTTTTACTTTTTTTGCCGCCCATATCGCAATAAATTTGAATAATCCTGTTTCCGCCGTAATGGTTACAATCACCATCATACCGACGAGAAGACCGATTGTATTAAAATCAATATGATGAACGGCCGTTTGCTGGTCAATGACCCCAAGCGTGACCATGAGTGCTCCACCAAGAATGGAAATAATGGTACGGTGCACTTTTTCAGAAATAATGATGCCGTATGTAATCAAAAAAATACTGAGCGCTATGATTGCCTGTTGTCCCATATCTCATCTCCCCCATCTTTCTTAACTAAATAATACTTCATTACCGATGAACGGGTAAATGGGTTTCGTTGTATTGCTCAACTAATGTTCAATGGGTATGGTCTTTTTTCCCTCCACCTTTTTGTTTCAAATCCACAAAAGAATGGAATATTTGTATAGACCTACTGAATGGAGGCTATTGTATGGGCTACATTTTTATTTTTTTATATCTCATCATTGTCGGGCTCGTCATTGAGATCGCTTCAACCCTTCTTGTATATACTGGGCTGGACCGCAAAATATCCAGGTATCAAGTCATCTCCATGCTAACCGGAACCGGCTTTACGACCGACGAATCTAAATTGATTATTGACCACCCGCTTCGGAGAAAGATCAGTGCTTTTCTTATTCTATTTGGCGCTTTTTCCTTGGCCGTAATCATATCCTCCATCAGCAGCATTCTCGCTGACGATTTTAAGACGACCGAACTGATGGTCATCTCTACCACCCTGCTCGTGCTGCTTCTTATCTTAAAGATTCCGAGCGTTCAAACCTTTTTTACACAAACAGTAGAAGAAGAAACGAAAGATAGCTATCCTCTATCGGAACTGCCAATCAAAGATGTCCTCTATTTTGACGAAGAAGACTTTGTTACAGCGATCCTTGTAAGAGAAGACTTTTCCTTAATAGGAAAGGAAGTTAAGGCATTGATTGAACCCGGTGAAGATATTCATGTCATATTGTTGATTCGCGGAGACTTGCCATTGCGCGAGAACCTTTATGAGACAGAGATCCGGGAAGGTGACCGCCTGATTGTTTATGGAAATGAGAGGATAATAAAGAATAAGTTTAATCAAGAAGAAAATGAAAAGCTTCCTGATAAAAAGGAAAGCCGGAGAGAAGAACGTCCCCCAAAAACACAGCACCATGAAATTGACATGTAAAATATTTGTTTAATTTATGTAATATCTTTTTATAAAAATCAAGGTTCGTTCTATGAAGAACGGGGTACTGCTCCTATATCTCAACTTTTAGGAGGAATGTACAATGGCTAACACAAATGTGAGCAATGTAGATGAGAAAGTAGCAAATATGGACTCTGAAAAGAAGGATCAAATTTTACAAGATTTTGAGGAATTTAAAGGATATTTATCAGACAAAGTAAGCAAAGGCCAAAAGTTAGGATTAGGTGAAGAGCAGCTGGCGAAAGCCGCCGAAAAAGTAGCGGGATATCTTGCTGAACATGAAGAACCTAGAAACTCAGAAGAAAAACTCCTTCAGGAATTATGGAAAACGGGAGACAAAGATCAGCAGCATGCACTCGCTCATATACTGGTCCGTCTGGTAGTTTAACAGTCAACCATAAAAGAGCAGCGGACCGTTATCCATTGCTCTTTTTGATTCACCCTATGTTTAAAAATACGCTTAGGGGGAACACAAAACTAAGGCCAAATTAAAATTAATTCTACCAAAGGAGTGATTCCAAATGGCCAAGAACAATAATCACAATATGTCTAGGGAAGAAGCAGGAAAGAAGGGCGGAGAAGCTACTTCCCGCAGCCACAGCAAAGAATTTTATCAAGAGATCGGTAAAAAAGGAGGCAATGCCACCTCCAAGAATCACGATCGGGAATTTTATGAGGATATTGGAAGCAAAGGCGGAAAAGCACGCCATAATGATTAAAAAATCAGCTGTAAAATTGTGAGATGGGGCAAAAAGCCCCATCTTTTTTTGTTTACAACTGTTCTGACTTTAGGAAATCCGCTGCCCATCCCGGCCCTTTCCCCATTTAATTTAAAAAAAGATTAAATGAAATAATTTTTGTTATGCTTTGAGTATTACAAAATAGCAACTTTGCAACCCACTATCTTGCATTGCAACATACTCTTCATTTAGGAGGCGTTATTTTGTCCTCAAGTCAAATGCTTAAAGGTGTTTTGGAAGGCTACCTGTTGGCCGTGATCTCTAAAGGGGAAATATACGGGTATGAAATGATTGATTTATCCTCTCCTGCTTCGAATGAAAAAAGAGGCGCTTGTTACCACCACTATTAAACCATCTCCCTCAGGACCGAAACGAAAGTATTATTCGTTAACAACTATGGGCCTTGCCGAACTGAAAGCTTTCGATGAGCGATGGCGGATGCTTTCTGACAGTGTTTCCAGACTATTAAACGATCAATAAAAAGGAGGAATTAAATTGGAACTATCCAAACAAAGCCAAGAGTTTCTACAAAACTTACGATTGTATTTGTTTTCAAGCGGCAGAAAAAAATCGGAAATTGAAGAGATCACCGAAGAATTAGGAGATCATCTGAGAGAAGCTGAAAGGAATGGAAAATCGATCACCCACATCATCGGTCAGTCCCCTGAGCAATACATGGAGAGTATTGCAAAAGAAATGAAGGTCGATTATTTTGGTTGGTCAAAAGTCATTCCTGTTTTGATCTCAGGAGCATTTGCTTGTCTTTGCTCGGAGATGCCATTAAAAACTCGATGCATTACTCCATGTATGCTTTAATCGGATATCCTCTGATCTATTTCATTATGTTTTTTTCAGCATGACCGGTTTACATTTTATTGCAAAGAAAAATCCTTCAAAAAAAGTTGAGTATAGTCTCTTTGCAGGTTTAAGCATAATCATGACGCTTTCTTTTGTTGCCATCTTATGATTAGATCGACATGTCGGCCAGCCCGTTTGGGAGGTTGATAGTATCATCGGAAGAGGACTAGCTGCGGCGTTTGCATGCGGAATCTTTATTGGGATTTCGATCTGGAGCAAGTCATGGGTGTCCATTATCATTCCCATTGCGGTCTATCTCCCGGAAATCGCTATTCGAGTCCTTCCTGTAGAGTATAAAACGAAGATCATTTTACCTACTCTCTTCAGTTATCTAGTGATCTTGATTCTTCTTGTCATTCAATTCAAACGGCAAACAAACAACACCAGAAACGACTAACCTATAAGGCTGCCGTTTTAGATGGCAGCGATTAATTTTTCTGTGATGCCGGTTCAACTTAATTCTAAATGTTTATACACTTCATCACTGATTAAGGTGTATCCGTTTTTATTAGGATGTACTTCATCAGCGAAATAATCTTTTTTGTTTTTACCTGTGAAGACGCCCTCCACATTAATAAACCGCACATTTTTCTGTTCAGCCGTTATTTTCTCCGCTCTTTTGTTCCATTGCTGAACCAGGCTGCTTTCAGGAAGCCGGTCTTTGCGGTTTGGAAATGGATTATAAATGCCTACTAAGTATATTTTTGCTTTTGGATTTTCTTTTCTCATTTCTGTAAGCGCCTTTTTTACATTGTTTTGATAGTTCAGCTGTGCTTTCATCATGATTACTTTTTTTCGATCCGGCTGGGTCTTCGTTAGGATCAGGCTGTTTAAGTAATCATTCATGCCAATATTTAAAAAAATCATATGGGCAGAGCCGATGGATGACTGCAGCTGCTCATTCTTTAAACGTTTTAATAATAAGGCGCTTGTATCATCGGGAACTCCGTAATCCTTGACTGTAATCTCACTTTTCATGTGATTTTCCAGCCGTTCTTCCACTTTCCCAATATAGCCGCTGTTCCCAGCGTCCCCTACACCATAGGATAATGAATCGCCCAAAGCAATGATATTAAATTCTTTGCCTTCGTTTTTTACGACTGATTTTCCGGAATGGGTCATTGAGGAAAGAACAGAAGGAAGATTAAGCTTAATGATGGAAAAAAGAATGCCTGCAATGAATAAGAGCAAACAGGATGCAATAATGAGTTTGTTTTTGATCATGATGAAGCCTCCGGATGCTATTTTCTGTTCGATTTAACGATATAGCTTAAATGATTTCCCCCCACTCTATAAAAGTAAACTTTTAGAAACCTTATGGCGGTTTTCAATATTTGCAATATTCCCCCAACATTAATATGTTAGGATAGGGTTATGTCAGAGTAATGCGGGGGTATTTTATGTCAAAGTACTTAGTTGATCATAAATCCTTGGTTATTCATCGTACAGCATACATCTGTCATTCCTGCCAACACGTGATCAACGAAAAACAACCGCAGTCAGTGAACTGCACCCCAATTGTTAGACACAACTAACAATTGGAGGTGCAGTTTTTTGTGACTAACTATTCTTTAGACACTCAATTAGCCGCCATTCAGGCTTATTTAAATGGAGTAGAATCTTACAAAGATACGGCAAAACGTTATGGAGTAGACAGTACTTCATTAAAGGAATGGGTAGCTAAATATCGTATTCATGGTCTGAAAGGTTTTCAAAAGTCATATACAAACTATCCAATCGAGTTTAAAATGGACGTACTTCACTTTATGAACGATACAGGAGCGTCCACTTTCGAGACTTCTTCCGTTTTCAATATCCCTTCGGTTTCCACCGTATGGAATTGGAAACGTTTATTTGACACAGGTGGAGTCGACGCTCTCCGAGCTAAAAAAAGGGGGCGTCCACCTATGAAGAAATCGAAAAAACAAAAGCCAATAGAAGGATCAGAAGAAGCACTACGCAAAGAAAACGAGCGTTTGCGAATGGAGAATGCCTACTTAAAAAAGTTACAAGCCTTAATTCAAGAAAAGGAAAAACGACAGAACAAATCAAGTCGCAAGTAATCCATGAGTTAAGGCATCAATTCAAGGTGATTGACCTTGTAAAAATCGCACGTATTCCTCGCAGCACTTATTACTATTGAGCAAAGCGAATGAATCGTCCTGACAAATACAGTAACGCAAAAGAAACCATCCAAAAGA
>NZ_JBDPNU010000036.1:0-1241 GCF_050468105.1 Fictibacillus sp. NRS-1165 | reverse complement strand
GCAGGCGATGCTAACTTTCGTTGCCATGAACTTAAAGAAATAAATAATTTGCCTGAAAAACAGACAAACCCCTCCACCAATATAAAATTGGAGAGGGGTTTGTCGACGTTCTGAAACAGCCCTTTTAGGGCTGTTTTTTTATAACACGGCATTGAATCAGATTCGTCCAGCATTTATATAAATCATTGATTTCGCTTTACGGCTGTTACTGACAAAATAAAAACGCCTCCTTTCATATGTGCTTGCCGATAGACAAGAAAACGGAAGGCGACGTGTTCTTAGGTTAATGTAATTAATCGGGATGAGACCAAGTCATTTTAGTAAGTGGCGGCCCCGGCAGGAATCGAACCTGCGACGCACGGTTTAGGAAACCGTTTTGAGACTTTCGCTGGAATTCGTACCGACTTGTTTTCTACGAAACAACAGCATTCTTACAATCCATTTTCGTAATTCTTTCGCTCGATTTTACCGACTTTTATCTTTTTCGTGCCGATTTTGTGCCAATTGTGCCACAATGTCAATTCCCGATAGCCAACGACCCTATTGATTTCGGCCATTTTAGGGGTAGCTCCAACTTTTTATCACATTTCCCACGCTAAGGCTGGAATCCTTGGCATTTAAGACTATTCCTTTAAATGGTCGTTTTAGGGAGTTATGAATAATAACGATCTGATAATTAAAAAAAGGTTATTTTTATTCCCTTAATCCATCCCTAAAAGTAATTCCCTTTTCATGACGTTATTTACCTTAAAGGGAATCAGCTTAGAGTAAGGAATATGCTATTTTACTACCAAAAAATGTCTTAGCGTGGGTTTTACGTCAAAATGTTGGTGGAATCCCACATATTGGTGAATATGCTTATTGTTTAGATACAAGTGCTATGGAGAATAATGAGTGCCTGGTGATAGCGTGGAACAGGCAAGGGAGACTTGACGACGACATTACAGCAAAGAACTTTTATGAATTTTTATCACAAAAATTTTTGGAGGCAAAAGAAGCATGGGAAGAACATTTTTAAAATAGAAGGAGGGTGGAAAAACTGGTCTTTTTTCCCCTGCTTTCATTTTAGGGTCTTATTGGACAGCCCCTTTTTGTATTTGGCAATTAAAAAATGCTATAAATGGCAGTATCTTTTATGAATGTAAAAAGAGCCAAAATACGCAAGTAGTGCATAAAAACTTGCATATTTTAGGCTCTTTAATTTTATTCCTTATTGTGTTAAAGCACCCGTTAGCATTCCT
>NZ_JBDPNU010000035.1:0-1378 GCF_050468105.1 Fictibacillus sp. NRS-1165 | reverse complement strand
CGAAAGTTAGCATCGCCTGCACAGACACTTTTTTCAGTCCTCTGAATCTTGTCCATCGCATACCATGCTTTTCTTTCCCATCTGCGAAAACACGTTCAATGGTTTCTTTTCGCTGGGCATATATTTTTTTATTGATCTCCGTATGTCTAAGGTGATCCGCTTCTTCTATGTATTCTTCCCAAAGGTGCCGATGAATCATTTTCCTGTGTTCTTGGCTTTGAGTACACTGTTGAAGGAGTGGGCACGTTTGACAGATCTGAGGGTTTGAAGCATATTGACGATAACCCTCACGGGTCGTTGTTCGATAGGTAAGGATTTCCCCTTGGGGACAAAGATAACAATCATGGTGCTCGTCATAGACATATTCATGTTTTCGTAAGTACCCATCTTTCGTTCTTGGCCGGGTATACGGCATTACTGCACGGATTTCCTGGTCCATTAAATATTTAGCGATCGGTGGCGTTTTGTATCCTGCATCTACGGCAATGGCATTCGGTTTACCTACTTGTTCCATCAACTGGTTGACTAAAGGCTCAAGCATTCGGCTGTCATGGACATTGGCACCTGTCACCAGGTTTCCTAAAATAAATCCTCTAGCGTCACAGGCGGTGTGAAAAGAGTAAGCAAATAGCTTCTCTCGTTCATCTTTTACATAGTAGCCGCTTTCTGGATCCGTGGTGCTAATCTTGGATTCCTTTGTTTCATTCTTCGTTTGAGGGGGGAAGGGCTTTTTTCCGTGTTTCTCTCGGTCGATATGAATCTCTTTCTCAAGTTGAGATTGATAACTTCTGGTTTCTACACGTACGGTTTTTTTATCAAACTTCTTCTTATTCGCATTCGCTTTGACATGAGTAGAATCAATAAACATAACGGAGGGGTCTACCAATCCATAATTCATGGCTTCACGAAGAATACGATAAAAGATGTGTTCAAAGAGACCACTATCCTGAAAACGGCGTTCATAGTTTTTACCGAAGGTGGAGAAATGCGGAATCTTTTCACTGAAGTCATAACCCAAAAACCATCGGTAAGCGACATTCGTTTCGATCTCCTTTATGGTCTGGCGCATGGAACGAATTCCAAAGAGATATTGTAAAAGTGCAATCTTAACCAAGACCACAGGATCTACGCTTGGACGGCCATTATCAAGCGAATATGTATCTTTAACCGCATCATAAACAAAATTAAAATCCATCACTTGATCGACTTTGCGGACTAAATGATCCTGTGGAACGAGATCATCAAGAGCAACCATTGTAACTTGATGACGTCCTTCTGAAGAATGTTTGGATAACATGTTCTTTCCCCCTCAAACAGTATCTTCTCTAATAATACAATAAAAAAAGCTTGTAGACATGAGACTTTGTCTACAAGCTGA
>NZ_JBDPNU010000034.1:0-10252 GCF_050468105.1 Fictibacillus sp. NRS-1165 | reverse complement strand
CCTTAGTTACCGAGGGAGTTTAAGTACTATGGTTCACAAACTTTTTTCGATTCTCTATTATTCAATTTGTTTAATTATTCTTGCTGGGTTCCCACCTACAACTACGTTATCTGAGACATCTTTAGTAACAACTGCACCAGAGGCGATAACAACATTATCTCCTACCGTTACTCCTGGGTTTATTACTGAACTTCCTCCAATCCATACGTTGTTTCCAAAAGTAATCGGTTTTGCATATTCCTTATCCGAATTTCGTTCAGTTGGATTAAGTGGATGCGTTGCAGTGTAGATTTGAACGCCGGGACCTAGCAAACAATTATCCCCAAATCGTACTTCACAAACATCCAAAATGGTACAGTCGAAGTTTGCAAAAAAGTTTTCTCCTACGTGCGTGTTATAACCATAATCAAAACGTATATTTGGCTCCATATATACGTTTTCTCCAGTTGAACCGAGTAATTCCTTTAATAATTTAGTTCGCTTTTCGCCTTCAGTTTCTAAAGTTTGATTATATATTCTAACCTTTCGTCTTGCTTCCTCACGTTCCTTTAATAATACTGAGTCCGCAGGCTTGTACATCTCTCCAGCCAACATTTTTTCTTTTTCAGTTTTCATCTGTTATGACCTACTTTCAAATCTATTTGATGACGCATACAATTAGAGTACTTGTATATACAAGTTGAATTAAGCTCCGTTACCTTTCTTCTTATTAACTAAACTGCTACGTTAGTTTAAGTACATTCTTTCACAATCTCTATAATTTTTTAACATAAATATCAAAAAACCATCTATGAAAAACTAAAGAGGTAATGTGATTTTAATCAAACTTTTTTACAAATTATCAATCTTTAATATATAAATATAATTATCAAACTTTATTACAGAGCAACACCAGTGAATCAAAATCTACTAAAAAGTGGGCTTCAGCTAGTAAAATGCCTAGGATTGGAGAGTATCGAGGGTACCCATTTAATCCTTGGAGGAATATGAATAGGAAAAAAGTAAACAGGTCACTTTGTGGTATTTATCACCATTAAGTGACCTGTTTTTACACTATGTTGGCTGCACCTCATACTCATCAAGCTATATTTTGAAGTACCCCCAAAATGAAAATTTTATACCTCTACAGTTATTTATGAGAATTCAGCTCATTTTTTTCGTTTTGGGGAACAAGGGATTTCTTACCTTGATGGCTATGGGGTAGCGTCAGGAAAATGCGGATTTACAACGTTAAGCTGTTCTAGGAAGTAGATATGAGTTGGTGTAGCAACGATAAATGTGTTGAGACAAGATATACGAGACACTAGTAAGCCTTGTTTCACGTAATATTGACTCCATATCAATAGGCTAGACCCTATTGATACAAGGGGTTCTATCTTAACGTTATAAATTGTCAAAATCCTGACGTTACCGCTACATAAAGTTTAGTTAAAATAGATTTAAAATGACCTAAGATACTTGACTGCCGTCTCAGCATATATCTCGGCAGATTCTATTAAGTTCTCCACTGAAACCCGCTCATCGTACCCATGGATGGTGTGATCCAGCCCAGGACCGTAAAGGACGGTATCAATTCCATGGCGCCGGAAGTGACTGGCATCACTTGAACTAAGCGAAAGTACGCTGAAGACGGGTTCCTCCATTCCGAGGACACTCTGGATTCCCAGTTCTATGGCCCTCACAATTGGACGATTCTCTAAGGTCCAGTTCGGGTTAGTACAGGGTACCATTGGCTCTACAACCGCACCTGGCGCTACAGCACTAACAAGATTCCTAGCGACATCAAGTACAAACTCGAACTTCATACCGAATGGAACCCGGGTATCCACTTTAATGATACACTTGTCTGCGACGACGTTCACATTTGTTCCGCCCTGGATTACACCTGGATTGTAAGAGGGACGATAAAGTAACTGTGACAATAAGGGATTTCCTAGACACTGAGATAGGAGCCACTCAGTATTGTACAAAAGTTGACAAGGCTCTGCCGGAGGCGTTGCCTTGAGCTCCCATAGCTTGGTTAGTGCTTCGACAGCGGCTGCCCCTCTTCGTATGGCTGAGATTCCATAAAGCGGTTGTAGGCTGCCATGATCTGTCTGACCTGGTATGATCACCTGCATCCATGCCTTGCCCTTTTCGCCGGCATTCGGATGGTGGGGGTCCGTTGGTTCACCAATCAGACAAGCATCACCCTTAATCAATCCTTGATCCAGGAGCGAGGCCACCTCAATGCCGCCAGTCTCTTCATCCGGAGAGGCAATAACTCCTAGGCTACCTTTCAAATTAAGAGTGGGGGCGAACTCCTGAAGTAGTCCAGCCACAAAAATCAGTGATGCCAAGCCTCCTTTCATATCGGAGGCTCCCCTACCCAAAAGCATACCCGCTCTGACTTCTCCTGAGAAAGGATCGGAGGTCCAATGTGAACAATCGCCTGCAGGTACGACATCTGTATGTCCACAAAATAGGAGCCGTGGACCAGGTACCCTGGTTAAGGGAGCATCACAGACCACGGTAACCAGCGCATTTTCGCTACGGCGGTGCTCGGTAATCAAGAACCCTTTTGCTGCTAGGTATCGGCTAATATGGCGGCCCATTTCTGCTGACCGCTTCTTAAACTCGGGCGATGGATTTTCAGATGGAATTCGAATAAATGAAGCAGCAAGTTCGACTAATTCCTGTTGCCTTGACCTTATCAGCTGCCGGATTAATCTGGTACTCATATAAATACATCCCCTCCATGTCCGGCATTAGCCGCAGTATTTCTATACTATTCTATGTGCTGTTCCTAGATCATATTTCTGGGGATAAAGGTGGGGAAATATTTGATACGTGTTAATTAAAGTCGCGTTCAATGCTATAGTTAAACTTAATAAGCCATAGATGCATAAAGAAAGAGCTGCCTTAAAGACAGCTCTGATCTTCATTATCTTTAGTTCTTCCAATGTTGTAACGTTCTCATTTATAGTCCAATCATATGTATAAACATAACCTTTATCTTTTATCTTTTTACTACAAACCTGTCTAAATCTATATTATTACACCACCTAATTTATAACAAATTTATCATTCAACTAACCTGCCACGTTAGTGAAGTAAGCATCGCTTCACAAATATGAATAAATATTAGTGTTTATACAGGTTTACCCTTAAGTAACGATTCATAAAGATTAATAAACATACTGCCAAAACATACATCAGTTAATTGCCAGAAACACCTTTTACTATTTGTCAAAATTTTAATGTGATTCACACACTCTCTATGTTAAGTTAGGTTTAATTCGACTATTACTAAAGGAGGCTAAATCTTTGAATAATAAAATATGTATAAGTTTAACGATTGCAGGCTACCTCGTTTTAATACTTAACTTGATTACAAACGGTTTTAACAGCCAGAGTATTTGGCTTACGTTAAATATCCTTTGTATAGTCCTCTATTTTTTTAGCATAGTTATCTCTTTGCGTAATATGAAAAAACAAAAAACACGTACTGTAATGAATATCATTGTAGCTTTTATACCGCTGGTTCTAGTAGCAAGTTGGGTATATCTTATTAATTCCGGTGTTTAAGTATTGGTAAAAAATGGCCGTTTTTGTTCTGAGATGTAAAATCTTGGTGCAAAAGCGGTATTTTTATGCCTTAATAATATTGTACTTTAATTATTCTGAAAAAACTTAGGAGGGATTGTAGTGTTAAAGATATGGGTTGGGGTAATTGCTGTATCTTCGATTCTATTGGGAGCTGGCACTTGTGCGCATGCAGAGGAAGGATCTTCAAATCTTACAAGTAAGCAAAAAGCTGAAATTCAACAGGCTAAGCTTGAAACAAACAAGCTCAAGAAATCAATGGATTCCCAAAAGTCCCCGAAATTTTACGGTGATAAAAAGGTTGCTGAATCCGGGACAATTTCCGCAGCTGCAACTACATGGAAACGTAAAGGTATTTTCTATGTAACTACGGATACGGCAAGTTCTGGTTCAAGCGCGTGGGCAGGTGGACATGCTGGAATTTCTTATAACAGTTACTATGCAATCGAATCGTTTGGAAACAAAGGTTCTGCATTAAACGGCGTAAACTTATGGGATAACAACTGGAATTCGCGTTATATACATTTTAAAGCATTATCTACACACAATACAACCGTAGCCCAAGATGCTTCAACTGCTGATAAGGCGTATACTTATGCAGGTTTGAAACCATATAATTATAATTTTTTCAATATCAATCAAGACAATTCCTTTTATTGTTCTCAATTGGTTTGGTATGCCTATATGAAAAAATTAAACATCGATTTGAATGACGGAGGAGCGGTTTGGCCAGTTGATTTAACCCAAACCAGCAAAGCCTATACTGTGTACTCACAGTGAAAGTACAGACGGGGCGAGTACTGATGACTCGCCTCTTATCTTGTTGCAAAGGAGTTCTGCATACATGAATAAACCCTTTTTTATAATCATTTTATCCCTTTGTCTGTTACTAAGTGGATGTAAGCAAATGGGTTCCATAAGTAAATCCAATGGTGAAACGAAAGAGAATACGTTTGAATATGGTATTGTTTCAACATCTTTTATAAAAAACGAAAGCAGAATTACACTTCTTTCAAAAAGCTTTGACAAAAGAGAGGATATCGATATTAAATATGGTGGGCTGCAAAAAGGAAAGAAATATGGTGATAATTATTTCGCTCCTGTAGTCGGTACCCCAAATTCCATGCAAAATAGAATTGTGAAATTTAATATGGAATCAAGAAAAGTAAGCTATATAAAAACGTTGTCGAAGCCAATCGATTTGGAAGTAGAACAAAAGTATCTATATGTGATACATAATTCGAAAATTAATGAAGGGAAAGTTGCGAAGATCGATCTTAAATCCAATAGAATTATCAAAGAAACTTCACTAAAAGGAGTACTAAAAAGAATTGCTTTTCAGGGGAAAAAGTTAGTCATTGCTAGTGATAACGTAAAAACTCAAAAACAAGTCATTTATACCCTGTCAGACAAATTGAAAACGCTAAATGAATCGAAGAACGAGTATACGGCATTTCCTACGGACATCCTTTCAAGCAATGACAAATTATTTCTGATCAATAATGCAAAGAGTGATTTCTCCGGACCTACAGATTTAATCCTTCAATATAATGATTCTTCTCAAAAGATAAAACCAATAAGATTGAGTAAGAATGCCCCTTGGGAAATGTTGAAGTATAAGGGGAGCTATTTTGTTACTCATTATGATTTTGTAACAAAACATGGAAGAGATATTACGGTTCTAAATTCAAACGAACAAAGTGGTAAGACTTATAGATTAAAAAATGACCCTGTCCGAAGTACGATTAAAGATGATCATCTTTTTTCGATTGATAGTAAAGGTATATACGAATATGATTTAAAAAATCTTAAACTGCTTAGTAAAGGCAAAGTCTCCATACCCGATCAACCGCTGATAGATTTCTTTATTAATTAACGAAAAATAGTCGCATTTCATACACAAAGCACCCTGCCGTCACCTAGCCGGTAGGGTGTTTTGACCTATTTTACATTATATGGTAACAGTTACCACCTCACGCTTATTAAATCCTTGTTTAAGTAACTGATAAATTCCCATATACACTTGCCACTTATCCACCCTTCATTTCCCCCAATAACATGAGGTCCTCTAACAATCTATCATAATATTGGGCAGTATTTGGAAAATAAGTGTTCAATTTTATTTGGCGTTACCTGTCCACTTTACTTTAGCAGTCACAGCTTACATCATGCCGCCCATTCATCAAGATATATAATAGAGGAAAATAGATTTATAGAATCATTGATATTATGGAGGTTTCATCTTTCACTTTAAATATTTCAAAACAGCAGAAAAAAAGCAATGAGCAAAATAATGAACATTTTTTTTGATCATTGGGTAGGTGTATTCCTACCCTTTTATAACACATTAAAAGATCTTCTAGTGAACACCTTTTACTAAATTTACTAATTATTTTTAAATGTCCTTCTTTATAAAATTTTAAATATACATTTTTAATTTTTATAAACAAAATAAAAAGGTATATCACTTATTTTTTTAAGCAATTATACCTTTTGGAATTATGACATTTCAGTGCCCACTGATTAAAGATTCATTCACAAACCCTTTCTTATTAAAAGCAAGTAAACGATTGAATTTGTCGTAAGTCTATTCCGAAATAAACCCATCTAAATCCAGTCCAACGATACCCTGAGACAGAGTTTCGACCAACAAATGTTGGATAAAACCAAAATTGCTCAAAACCTGTCAGCCATACATACGTGTATCTGAATAAACATCTTGCAATACCGCCTGGGTCAACTGCATATGTTTCTACTTGTTGTTGAGGAACAAAAGATGGCGGTGGTGAAGTTGGTGGTCCAGCCGCTGGACCTTGACCTGGCGGTGCGAATGGAGGTTGACCTCCAAATTGTCTTTCATCAGGGGCTGGATAGTAATAATTTTCCTCTTGGAATGGAGTTGAATATAAATAATCTGGCTGACTATATGGATTGTTATAATACAGATACATAAAAATACACTCCTTTACTTTTTAATCTCACAACATCCTATTCTTTAGACATTGGCCTATCAACTTGTACTCTCAAGAATGTGTATTTACCTATAAAAAAGTTACTTCTTAGTGATATCCCCTGTAGACCTTACATAATTGTTAGCTCCTTCATGGTTTTTAACAACCATTCACATTTTTCAGTATTGAATCCCCTTAGCATTACTATATAGAACATTTTCTTAACCTTTATGGGTGTCATATAGCATTGACCTGCATATTGTACACAAAGTAATTACCGAATGTTTTTGGGGGGAGTTATTTGTACAGGCAAATTCAAGAACATACGTATGGTAACTATACCTATTCTAGGAACATAGCGCTGCTTGACATGAAGCAAGGTGATGTTACTGGTGACGGTATAATGGATTACATCTATTTATATGGAAGTAAACACCTTGAAACCGAAATCTTCGCTGATAATATTACACTTGTAATTCAAGATGGGCGTTCTAATCAGATTTCAACAATTAATCTTCAAAATAATGCAGGATACAATGCAAACCTCTTCCTTGGGGATTTTTCTAAAGATAACATATGGGATATTCTGGTGATTATTGATTCTGGAGGAAGTGGGGGCTACGGTATTTTCTATATTTATTCCTTTAGAAACAATATTCCAAGCAAATTGTTTGATTTTGAAAAATATAATAATGACTACAAGTTTAATGTCAATTATGAAGATTTATATAAAGTAAGTGTAGGAAGCCCTTCACTAGACCTGCTTTTCACCATTGACATTAGCTACAAAGGCAATGATTATCTGTCTCAGCTTTACTATAAAAATGGGAAATTAAAACAACCCGTTAAAGGTGAGGTTCTTTCTGCTGGTGCTTTAAATCCAATTGTTACAAATCAAAAAAGCATGAGTTATGATTTACTTGTTTTTCAACGGATTATTGGTATTTCTAATTCAGATACATTAGGATATGTCGAAAACCTTTTAACATGGAATGGCACTCAATTTATATCCACAAGATTGGCAACAACGATACTTGGAACAAAGTTAAGCAGCCCCTATTAATGTTCAAAAATGACGCTTGCAGTTCAAATGTTTAAGCAATGGAGGTATGAGTATGACAAATTTTTATTCTTTTCACGGGACTGTTACTATGATTAGTGATTTATTTACAGGTCAAAATGGTGAAGGAGAAGGCTGTTATAAATTAATATCTTTAGAAAACGGATTGGGAGCCATAGTAAATTTCGTGGTGTCACCCACCACTTACTTTGTAGACCAAGTAATGGTGACAGTAGGAGATCGCGTGACTGGATATTATGACGGGGATGCACCTGCCCTTCTTATTTACCCTCCACAATATCAAGCACTTGTTATGGTTAAAGATAGCCCAAATCAGAATGTAAAAGTAGATTATTTTAATAGTCAGTTGGTGAGTAGTGATGGACGATTACGTTTAAATATATCTCCATCATATACCCAAATAGTTTTAACAAATGGGCAGGCCTTTTCAAGAACCCCTGCGAACCGAGATTTAATTGTTATCTATGGACCTGCCACAAAAAGTATCCCCGCCCAAACCACACCCTATAGAATAATCGTTTTGTGTTAGTGAGAGGTTATTATACAAAATGCCTGTTTGACATAATAATTGGTATGTAAAAACACAAAAAACTGGTCCGTTTTTTGGGGCGAGTTTTTTTAATTAAATTTTGTGCTGGGACCAGAAATTTCTTCCCCAACTAACGCACCCCTTGAATAAGAAAAGCGATCTCCCTTGTTTCGGCAGGTCATGAAATTGGCCCCTTAAAAACCAATCACAGTTACAGAAACATCTCCCTATTTGATTATGTCATGAATGAACTAAAAGAACACAAACATAAACAGATGAAATTCAAAATGCAAAATCGTGTAACCTACAAAGACCAGGATTTAGTAACTGCAAGCTCGACTGGTTCATTCATTCTGCCTCGTAACCTTGACCGGAACTGGTTTAATCTACTCAACGAGTCCATGCTTAAAAAAATACGATTCCATGATCTTCGTCACACTCATGCAACCTTAATGCTTAAACAGGGAGTTCATCCAAAAGTTGTCCAGGAACGTCTTGGGCATTCTTCCATCACAGTGACCCTTGATCTGTACTCACATGTTTTACCCAATATTCAAAAAGCAGCCGCCGAACAATTTGGAACTCAACTTTTTGGAATTCGTCCGTAAAGGGTTTTTTGATACGGTAAAGTTAAAGGTGCCTATTAAGAGTGGGAAAAAGACGGGTTGCTGACTATTGTGGATGAGCCGGTCATAGACATACGCCATATTGTTGATTGGTTCGTAGAGATGCGGGAGCATTACGGCCTTACCAAGATTGTAGCCGATACCTTCCGGCTAGATCTGGTCAGGACTACGCTCGAAGCAGGAGGATTTGAGTTAAATTTCATCAGGAATCCAAGAGCGATTCATTCTCTTTTGGCTCCCAAAGTTGAAATTATGTTTGCAAAGCACAAGGTTATCTTTGGTGACAATCCTCTTAGGCGCTGGTACACCAATAACGTTTATGTGAAGACCAAAAAAGACGGCAACAAGGAATATTTGAAAAAAGATGAACCGTTTACCATTTCTTTTTCCTTAATTTATTTACATGAGTATGGTAGGGTGGAATTAAGGATGTCTTCCAACGATCATCCTCCTACCGTGTTGTCCCTTCTTTAGCCAGGAATCACAAAAGAAGGGACTTTTTTTAATTGGAAGGCACGCAATATGCACGCAATTCCCCCTAAATAGGAAGGGGAATCTTATTATGTACTGACTTAATAGCCCTGTTGACAGGGCTGTATTAAAGCAGTTTTTTTCTGATTAAACCGCAAATGCAATAAGCTTTGTGTAATTGTGGTTCAAAAAATAAAGACGACTGTAGGCAACCACCTTTTATATCCTTCTCTTTAGTGCCAACGGCAAGCTTTTATTTCACCACAAGAACCGTACCGTACTAAAATTAATTTCCTCTTTTCACAAAACCTACAAAACATTCGAGAGTAAAGAGAAGAATCTTAAGAGGGTAGGCTTTATCTTGTCCTGGTGGCTGATCTTTATCTAAAAAAGACTTGAGCTTCACTCAAACCCATAACTATATCAAGACCTACGTTGTAGTTTCATATCTTCTCTTGCAAGATCAATTGTCCTAACCAGCCTCAATCATCCGATATTTCTCCCAAGCACCGTACTATCACCATTTAAAAGATGCTCATTGGAAGAGAAAATCCAAGTAAGATAGTGATTTTGACCCACATAAAGACCAATGATATTATACGAAAGTATCGTATATGGCCTGTATTTCCTTTGTTAGATATCAAATAAGAAATCACATTTTTGGTTAGTCTGATTTTAGTCAAATTCACTATACTAAAAATACCCAATGCAGAGGTATTTTTTTGTGGTCAAGAACTACTTCAACAGCTATGAACATTACAACGGTCGAGTTCATTACAATTTTTGGATTAGGACTGTAGTTTACTAAAGGAGTGTTTTTTTTGGATATATTTATCTTCTCTTTTTTCATAATAAGTGTTACGTTCCCAGTGTTACATTTATACCATTGTTTACCCTGGTTCCGTGAATCTAACGAAACGGTCAAACGAAATTCAAAACTAAAAAAATGGATGATTGATCATGGTTATGAAGATGGAAAGGGAATGAGTATTTTAGTCCCATGTTACAA
>NZ_JBDPNU010000033.1:0-54037 GCF_050468105.1 Fictibacillus sp. NRS-1165 | reverse complement strand
TGGTTTTCAAAGAACTGTTTATCCCGTCGCGTTCAAGCAGCGACAAGAAATATCTTATCAAATTTCGCTTGCTAAGTCAACAACTTTTTTCACTCGTTTTTTCGAAGGAAATGATGTATCAAAAGCAGCAACGTTTATTACTATACCAACGATTCATAAAGTGGTCAACCTTTTTTTGAATAAAAAAGCCAACTTATTTAAAATGGCAGCGCACCTCCAGACCCATTACAGAATCAGTCACATGCCAGTCGACGCGGGCATGCGGGCCGGAATACGTAATCAGGCCTTAATACATCAGGCTCCAACTGCACTTTCATCCTAAAAAAGAACCGGCGGACATATGCTGCCGGCCGGGTTCATCACTCTATTTCTTTGCTGCTTGCTTCAGCAGTTCCATTTTCGTCTTCCACACTTTCTCGCTTAAATCAACAAAATAGGTTTGCGGATTCAGTTTTCGCATGTGCTCCGGCCAGAACATTTTTATCTGGTCTTTATAGAAGGATTTGATCTCCTCGACAGCTGGAAGCCCGTAGATCAGTTCTCCCTCTTTAAAGATGGGCTCCAGAAGTTCCTGAGCTTGAAAACGGTGGATGGTTTTATCTTTGTAGGTCTCCACAGGGTCAAACAGGTAGAGATCTTTTTCAGGAAGTGTCTCACCTTCCATTGCAATGTAGTCCGCTTCCGCTTTTCCTGTTTCTTCATTTATGATCCGGTAAACTTTCTTAAAACCTGGTGTTGTTACTTTTTCCACATTGCCGGATACTTTGATGGACGGCACGTACTCCCCATCCCTTTCACGGGCAACGAGTTTGTATACCCCGCCTAATGCCGGTTGATCAGCCGATGTAATGAGCTGAGTGCCGACACCCCACGATGTAATTTTAGCCCCCTGGCCTTTTAGTTCCGAGATGACGTCTTCATCAAGGTCATTGGAGGCCACGATCACCGTATCGTTTAAGCCGGCCTCGTCCAGCATTTCTCTCGCCTGTATGGAAAGGTAGGCAAGATCTCCGCTATCGAGCCTTATGCCTTTTAACGTTTTACCTTGGGCTTTTAATTCAAGACCGATTTCTATGGCGTTGGGAATCCCGCTTTTCAACGAATCATAGGTATCGACAAGAAGTATGCTCTGATCTGGAAGCACCTCGGCAAACTTTCGGAAGGCATCCTCTTCACTATCAAAGCTTTGGACCCAGGCGTGGGCATGCGTGCCTTTTGTTGGAATGCCAAAATATTTGCCGGCGAGAAGATTGGATGTTGCATCAAATCCCGCGATATACGCCGCTCTAGCTCCCCAGATCGCCGCGTCCGCTTCCTGCGCTCTGCGTGTTCCGAATTCCATGAAGTAATCTTCAGGCGCCACTTGCTTGATACGGGCAGCTTTTGTTGCGATTAACGTCTGGTAGTTCATGAAGTTCAGAAGTGCCGTTTCGATCAAGTGGGCTTCAAAAATTCTGGCTTCCACCCGAATTAACGGTTCTTTCGGAAAAACAATCGTACCTTCTTTTACCGATGCCAGATTTCCTGTGAATTTGAAGTTTCTTAGTTCCTCGAGGAAACTTTCTTCATATTGTTCTTCCTGATCTCTGAGATAATCGATGTCTGCTTCGGTAAACTTAAGATTTTGCAGATAATATGCGATTCGTTCAAGCCCGGCAAATACAGCATAGCCATTGCCAAACGGGTTTTTGCGATAAAATGCTTCACACACGCATTTTTTGTTCTGTGTTCCGTTTTTCCAATGAGCATACATCATATTGATCTGGTACTTGTCCGTATGTAATGTTAGATCTTCATGCCGCATCATCGTTCTTCACACCTTTCTCGCCTTATTTTCCCTAAACTCTCAATTCCTACTCTACTTCTTCTGCACAAATAAAGAAAGCCCGGAGAATCGCTCTCCAGACTTTTGTTCAATATTCAATTCCTGATTTCGTATGCGTCTTCTTAAATTCAGCAGGATCGGGATCAAAGTATTTCATCGTAAAGTTCTGGATGAAACGATTGGCCTGCAGATAGCCTGAACCCCACGTCGGGTCCATGGTCATCCAGCGTCCGTCCACTTTTGCCTCAATCCATGCATGATCCTGGCCGGCATAACCGGTGGCCATCCGAGCTTCCATTCCACCCGCCCGCAAAAGGGCGATTCCGAGATAAGAAAAATCCTGGCAGACACCTTTTTTGTCATGCAGCGTTTTAATCGCACTGTCATCAAAGGCAAAAGACCGCTGATTTAGTTTTTGTACATCATAACGTACATTCTTTGCCACAAATCTATACACGGCTAGCGCTTTCTCTTTGTCATTCGCCTTGCCCTGCATCAATTTTTGGGACAGGCGCCCGATCTCAGGATCATCCGACTGGATGCCTCTGGATGGCAGACGATAGCGCCCATCGTTCGGGTTCGTGTTCTCTAAGCTAAAATGTGCTATGCTCGTAAAATGCTGGACGTTCGTGTTGGCTGATGAAATTTCTGGCGCGAAGACATTCA
The DNA here is from genome assembly GCF_050468105.1 of Fictibacillus sp. NRS-1165. Classification (NCBI taxonomy): domain Bacteria; kingdom Bacillati; phylum Bacillota; class Bacilli; order Caryophanales; family Fictibacillaceae; genus Fictibacillus; species Fictibacillus sp. NRS-1165. The sequence continues at coordinate 51,546 of NZ_JBDPNU010000033.1, read as the reverse complement.
CTTCATAATGCCCTGGTCCAAAACGAAGATAATACTTTCCGTCAAATGTGTAATTTTTCACTGGGATGGCGTACATCGCTTCCAAGCTTCCCTTTTTTGTCTGGACAAAAACGGTATCGGTCTCTTTGGCAAACGGCGCGTTCGGATCAATCTTTCCCTTTACCTCAGCATCCAGGTCTGTTTCCCCCCCGCTTGCTGCGGGAGTTTCCAGTGTATACCCGCGTTCGCTGTATTCCTTGGAGAATTCGACCGGCTGAGAGGTTTGATCTGACGTGTTATCCACCTGCAGTTCGGCGGCCTGGTTATAATAATTGGCCATGTTCTCTGCAGGTGTCATGATCTTTATGGTATGAATTCCTTTTCCAAAATAGAGCGGAAGACTGCTTTGGAACCTGCCGTGATCCAGCGGAACCATCACCTTGGTCACCTGTGTACCTTTTGACATTTCAATCATGAGGTCTTCTGCGTTCTTATTGCCGATCGACCCGCTCAAATCCACCTTGCCGTCCCTTTTCATATAGCCTTCCACCGAGGAATCTAATTTTAGATCCTGCTGATAGGCGTTCTGTGTATAGAGTATGTCCCTCTTCACTTCAGGGTTTACATTCGTAACTTCCATCTCGGTTAGATCGTAATAATAATCCTTGCTCTCTTCACTGGGCAAGCTGATCTTCACCTTGTAGGTTCCTTTTCCGTCGAAAAGCTGGACTTTTTGCTTATATTTGCCTCCCTTGATCGGAGCGAGGTACTTAAAGTCAGGAATGCCCCCTTTTGCACTGTGTACCGTAATCAGGGCATAATTTGATTTTAAACGCTGCGTATTTTTTATGGCACCTGAGACTGTAAAGGCAGAGTTCACACTGAATTTACGATACTTCGGGCTGGTTAGAGTAGCGCCAACCTTTCTGCTGTAACCGCTAAGCTGTACTTGCTCCAAATTGGTTTTCTCATTATTCTTTTCCGCCGCTGCCGTATACCGGCTACCCGCTGGTCCTTCATCCATCTTAGGATCGGCTGTATCTAATAGGCTGCAGGCCGGCAAGGTCACCAGCAAAAACGGAAGAATGAAAATGAGGAGTATTTTCCTCATCGTGGTCACTCCTTAAATATACGCTCTTATTTTGCGATACTTTTATTTTACGCCATTCCACCAGCTATCCAAAGTATTTTTACTCATCAAACCGCACATTCCATTGAAAGGTAATCCTTCCTACTACTTTTATTTCCGTTGTCCATTCAATATGACACGATCAATTGTTTCCAAAATAAAAACGGCAGCAGGAATCAGTAAGATGTGAGTCCCCGCCGTTCGGAACTCTTCAATAGCTGATGAAACTAATCAAAGCCCTATGACGTATACATAAGAAAATATTATAATGGTTATATTCACCACTTATGAATTTGGGAGTGAGTACGATAGAGACACGGGATTATCTTAAAAAAGAACTTACGATGGTTGAGAAATGGGAAAAGGATCAAAAGGATCTCTGGTTTTGGGAAAAACTTGGGCGTATTCCGTTCATGCTCCTGGATAAGATCACACCGAAATTTTTGCAGGATAAGATGCTTCAGATTGTGGACGAGATCGGCAGCTACGTTCATAACGGCGGCAAATATTTGGTCAGTGAGAAATCAATACTGAATAAAATGAATGAATACGAGGAACTGCCAGAAGGCTTTACAGCCGCAGAGATCGCAAAGCTTCCTCTTGCGTCCATGGATAAGACCGCTTCTTATTTTAAAAGCTCCCGAACCAAGATGGCGACCGTACAAGGCGCGACAACTGGCATCGGCGGACTGTTCACTCTTGGGATCGACATTCCTCTGCTGCTGGGATTGTCGCTGAAAACTCTTCAGGAGATCGCAATCTCCTACGGTTATGATCCTAACGAAAAAGAAGAGCGTATCTTTATCATCAAATGCCTTCAGTTCGCCTCTTCAGACTATGTAGGAAAACGTGCGATCTTAGAAGAACTCTCTATGACCGATGCGGAGCGTGACCGCCAGGCAATCTCACAGCTGCAAGGATGGCGTGAGGTCATAGCCGCTTACCGGGATAATTTCGGCTGGAAAAAGCTCTTTCAGATGGTTCCTGTTGCCGGAATTATCTTTGGTGCCTTTATCAACAAGTCCACCATTGATGAGGTTGCGGAAACCGGAATGATGCTTTATAGGAAGCGGAGGATTCTAGAGCGCCTTCACCGGCTGGATGAGGGGCCATCAAATGAGTAAAGGGGATCTTTTATCAATCATCCCCTGCCATCGCAGGCCGGAACGCAGTTTGAAAATAAAAGGCCGGCCATTGGTGCTCTGCGCTAGGTGCACCGCTATCTACGGTTCCTATATTCTGCTGCCTTTCCTGTATTTTGTTCCGCTAGTACATAACCTGTTCCTCGCCCTGTTTCTTCAGCTTCCCATGCTGATCGACGGCTTTACCCAAAAATGGAAATGGCGCGAGAGCAACAACACACTAAGAGTCATCACAGGTTTATTGAGCGGCATCGGCCAGTGCATGATGATATGGTATGCCGCAGATTTGTTGAAGGAGCTACTAAGCTGAAATTGTCTAGGGAGTGTTTTTATGTTTATTGCATTAATCATGTCCATCTTCACTACCAGCATTGCAAGCTTCCAATTACTATTTTCCGGACATGGCATGGCTGGTGTCTCTCTTATCGGTTCCGGGACAGCAGTGAGTGCAGGAACGATGTACCTCTATCAAAAAAAGTCTGCACGAAGGAAAAAGAAAAAGGAAGAAACCACATTTTGTGACGAAGTTTGTAATCAGATTGACTGCTGTTAATCTAATATACATACAACAAAGCAGGCTATTACAGCCTGCTTTGTTGATTAAGTGGGCATATTTGGATTTTTATCGTTATGAACGTCAGATGAAGTTTTTTTCAGCCAAGCTTGTTTGCAGGATTCGCTGACTTTCGGAATTACATATTTATTGATAATGGCTTCTATTTCATCATCATCCAATAAGTTGTAAGTACACAAATAAGCCTTACTCTTTAAAATGGACTTCTGATCAGTATGCAGGATGACATCTTTAAAGACCATTCCTGTAGGACGAGAACTGTGCCAGCCAAAAGACATCCCCTGAATATCTGAAAACGGAATTTCCTTTCCTTTTCTCGTCACAAAACCAGTGGGCTTTATTTGAAAGAGTACCTTATTCCCCCAAGCAATCGTCAACATTCTTAACAGAATCCCGCCGAAAAACAATAAGCCTGCCGTTCCAATTAAAAAATTGAAAAAACCGCGGATTATACCCACGTCCATTACCGAAGACATTAAGTAAAGTGAACCGGCAGTCAGCAGCAACGAACCTCCGACCATCCATTTAAGATTAAAACTGCTGTACGTGACCTGCACCCCGTTTTCTGTTTCATTAACAAACTTCATATTTACCACCCGCTATTTTTTGATTCAACTAGACAGAAAAAGAATTTAGACCCACGATCCTGGATTCCACCAAATCAGAAAGAACGTTTCTTCCCCCGCTTAATACTTCATATGTCTGCTCATTCTTTTTAATTACCCATGAAGAAACAGGATCACAGATAACAAACAATACATCTTCAATATCCGGTTCTCTTTTATCATCGAATCCTAAGACCAGCATGCTGTTCATCTTTCCCTTATTATAAGAAACGGCATTTGCAAAAAGAGAAGCTTCACTATGATTGGATAAAGTACGTAAGTATGCCTCCAGGCTTGAAGGCTGTTGTTCTGCTAATGTTAGCATTTCCTCAAATTCCGCTTGTTTCAGTTCTAGAATTTTATTAGAGTCATTGCCCGAGTCCTTCAAAGAGAAATATTCTTTTAGCTTAAGTAAAATCTCCCCTTGGCTGAGTATATCAAAGACATGAACTTGGCCTTCATGTATAACGGAATGGCAAATTCCTTTTCCTCCTGGTAAGTGAATGGAAATGGAATCCTGGCCTCCATCCGCTTCAAACCTCGACAATTTCAAGGATAAAGGAGAATAATTCAGCGATTTGATCAGGGAGGAACTTTCCTCGGTTAGTTGAAATCGGTGATCGTGTTCATCATAGACCAGCAGATCCTTCGACAATAAAGAACGGCAAGAAGTCTGGAGCACGAGCTCAAACTGGTCATCATTCAACTCTTCAAAAAAGGTTTGCCTTAATCCTATGGCTTGTTCAAATAATCCTTCACTGTAAAAACCATAGATAAGTTCATCTATACTAAGTGTCACTCTATTCATTCATCACACCTCTTATTCATTTTTACTACCAGCCGAACGAAAGCTTACTGGACAAAAATTTCTTGCCTCCATCTATGAGAGAAGATGCCGTATCTTTCACTTTGTCTGCTCCCTTTTCCACTGCATCAATACCCTTGCCAACCGCTTCAACTCCGCCTTTAACGGTCTCTATCGCCGAGTGAATCGGTTCTTTTGCGACCAGTGCAGCATCTTCAAAAAAGCCAGCTGTTTTTGCCGCTACTTTTTCGCCGACCATACTGCCTATGGCTCCTCCGATACTCGCGCCGATTACTGTACCTACAGGACCGCCAATACTTCCTATAGCCCCTCCGATTACACCGCCGGCTGCCGTGAATCCGCCTTCCACAATCAATGTGTTAGCCGCTCTTCCCACAGCTTTTGCATTTTCTCTTTTTAAGACCGCTTCATTTCCGCCATACTTACGGTAGTTGTCGACAACATCCATTCCAAGGCCGACAGATGCCGACCCGGCTGAGATCACCAGGCCGATGGCGGCATTCGTCTTACCGAACTTGGATCCCGCTTTAAGCAGATCCCCTGTATGGTTTTTAAGCGTATTGAGCATTCCTGTGTTTTTGATGTTGGACCTGAAGTCCATCATGCCATTGGTGAATTTCGCTACATCATCCGGGAAGAATTTGGAGTATTTCTTATACAGCAGATTCTCTAAAGGTTCGTTTTTATATTTAAACATCCCTCGTTTATTCGTCCATGTCCTGGCAAACGCTCTAAACTTGGACTCATCGACAGACTTCAAGAGCTGCTGGTAGTAGCTGTTATGCCTTACTTCCCACTTCCCATTGACTTTCACATATTTTGATAAACCAGATAACTGAAAAAACAACCCATGTGTGGCAATGGTGCCGGCGGCCACAAATCCTTGGTAATCGTTATAAATATTAAACAGCTTACTGAACAGGCTGTCTTCCTCTTCAAATTTCTCTGCGGTATTCCTTGAATAGATCTCTGCCTCTGATATTTCGTCTTTTAATTGCCGTACAAGATAGCGAGACTGAGCATGATGCATCAATGCTCCCTGCATGGCACTAAAATACTCGGGTGAATAATGAGGTCCCTGAGACAAGGAATTTACCACATCAGACATCTTCTTATCGAGGTCACTCATGATTTTTTCAAGGTTCGTAATCTCTTTGACCATATCATCTGACATCTTATAGAGTTTGTCCGGATCAATGGATATTTTCGTCATCTTGGGCCTCCTTTCTGAGGTTCAAGCAGTTTAAGCTGCTCTTGGCGCTCTTTTTCCAAAAGATCATGCAGAATCTGTTCACAGCGCTGTGCCGCTTTGTTCAGCTCACTGCTTGTTTCCATAAATTCTGTGACTACCATGCTAAACGCCTTGGTCGCGTCCTGATACTTGCTGTTAAACTTTTCTTTTCGGTTTCCAGTCCAAGTTCCACCATTAAATTCAAGGGTTCCTTTTAGCCTTAATTCGCATTCTCTGACCAATCCCGCCGCTTCGCTATAGGCTTGTGCCATCGCACGAATTTTTCCAGAATCCATGTTACTTCACCGCCATCCTTTTTTTATTTCAAAATCAGCAGGCAACTGTGCTGCCTGCTGATTAGGTTTTACACTTGTTCAGATGTCTCTGCTGTCTCGTTTTGTTTTGTTTCAGTTTGAGGCGCTTCAGGCTGCGGCGTTTCCTCTTCCGTTGTTTCTTCCTTAACCTCATTTTCCTCAGATTGTGGTTTCGTTTCTTCTTTTTGAGGCTCAGTGCGCTTCATCTGTTTTTCTTGTGGAGCACCTTCTCTTATAGAAGATGAATTATTTTTCAGTTCGTTGATGGCATCTCTCGCTTCATCACGTGTGCCTTTGCTGACATGCTTAGTAACGAGCAAAATCTTATAGTATCTGGCAGCTGTTTTAAGATCACCCTCATTGCCGGCAGCTTTTAGGTCATTGGCACGGTTTAGCAGCAGTTGTGCCTGGTATTGAAGCTCGTCGTTGACTTTAGCAGACATCCAATCGCTGTCTGCGGCTTTGTCCAAATAGTACACGGTTTTCTCACGGTCGCCGTCTGCTTTTTCATCCATGCCTTTCTGGAAGTTATCAATGGCTTCCTGTCTTTCAACCGCCATCGCTGCTTCATTTTTCGGCATGCCAGTTGCACTGGCGATCATTCTGTAGACTTTTAGAAGATCGTTAAAGTCGCCAGAAGCGTTTTGGGCAAAAAGACGTCTCGCTGCGTTTCTGAGTGTGTCCTCGTTCTGGCCTTTGTTGTACATCTGATTGGATTCACTCGCATAGAAGATCGCGTCATTGTAGTTTTTGCCTGAAAGAAGGTCCGCTGCTTTTCGTGAATACGCAAAGGAATTCTTTCGGTTGAAGGCAGTCGCTTTATCCGCTTCATTTACTCTAGGCGTCGTGCTCAGCAATTCGTAGACGCTCTCTTCTTTCTTCATATCTGCTAGATTGTATTGTTCTGCAGAAGCGAGAAGCCTGCCTGAAATGCCGTTCACTTCGGTTTGGAAAGCTTCATTGTCCTCCCATGCATCAACAGACTCAGAAGCCAATATCACCGCTTCGCTTAAGTCTTTATCAGACGCTTTGATCGCCTGCAGCATCAGGAAGAACGCATCCAAATGGCTGGCTGCTTCCTGATCCACATCATCCGGAACCCCTGACTCTTCCGTTAAGATTTGATAGTTTCGGATAATGGTTTCTTTATTTGTTGTAAAAGCAGATGGTCCGCTGGCAAGACTGTTGGTTTCTTCAAGCAGCGCCGTGCTGGCTTGTCCGACAATCTTCTTGTATTGTCCAAAAGGAAAATCTGCATCTGAATTCGCTAGGTCACTGCCTTGCTCGATGACCTGGGCGTATTTTTTCTCTTCCAGCAGCTGTTTGAGAGTTTCCAGTTCTTTGCCTTCAGGAAGAGGCTCATACTGTCCCGGTTCTCTTGTACCGGCTTCCGCTCTCTCCTGCTCTACTTTATTTGCTAAAATACTGGCCTTCAAATCTTTAGCGCTTTGGCCAAAAGTAGGAGAATATTGTGCAAGCATCTGATATTTATTCAAAGCAGCCGCGATGTTGGTTGCTTGTTCCTGCTGTGCTGCTTCCATCACTAAACGGTCGGCTTCACTGTATTCATTTGGATTCAAATCCTTCGCAGGATGCTGATCATTGTATTTTCCTATGTAATAAAGCACTTGCTGCGCTTTCTCAGCATCAAGCGGCTGATTTCCGTTTCCGTCATCAGGATTTTCAGGATCCGCAGGCTTAGTCAGGTAAATGGCAATTTCCTGCTCTGCGAATTTCGAATAAAGATCTGCTCTGATTTCATCCTGAAGTTTTTTCAGCTCTTCATTTTCAAATCCAAGAGAAGTGATCCTCTGAAGGTTGGCCATGCTTTCAGGCGTCATCATTTGATCCTGATAGGCTTTGGTCTTTGCATCTGCCGCAGCATCCACAACCATTTTGATTAAGTCCTCATATTTTTCACTGTCAGGCTTGATTTCTTTTTGCCCGTAGTACATGACATTGTAAAAGTCATTGTTGCTGCTGTAGCTGTCTAATCGCTCGTATAAGGATTCCGGAACGACAAGCGCTACATCCGGGAACTGGCTGCCGGGGTCTTCTCCGCCCGGATCACCTGGGTTTCCTGGATCCGTACCTGGATCTGTTCCGGGGTCTGTGCCTGGATCAGTGCCTGGACCTGTGCCGGGGTCTGTGCCTGGACCTGTGCCTGGATCTGTGCTGGGGTCTGTGCCCGGATCTGTGCCTGGATCTGTGCCGGGGTCTGTGCCTGGATCTGTTCCTGGATCAATGACCGGCGGAAACCCATCATCACCTTCAGTCGGCGGCGGGGTAATTACAGGTGTGGTTGGAAATTCCGGTTCCGGAGTTGGGATCACCACTTTATCGGAGTCCACAACCAACTGTGCAATCGGGTTTTTCGGATCTGATGCATCAACCAAATATACGGGATTCTCGGCGTCATCACTGAGTGCAAAGCCATCGCTGTTATTGCTGTTAGGAGTTAGTTCTCCATTTTTACTATCCGGTTTGTTATCCCGGTCATCCTTGACTTGGTTATCATCGGTGTTTAGCCGGATGTCTTTGTTTGACTTGCCTGTTTCTTTTGGCTTACCGGCTACATCAGAACTGATAGCTGGCGAAGCATCCTTGTTTTGCCAATAATAAATTCCTGTACCGGCAAGTGCCACAAGCAAAGCCGCAGAGGATGTCAGCATCACCTTTTTGGCTTTCGGGCTGAAAAAACTGTCAGTTTCCTTTTCTGCCATTGTTGTCCCTCCCTAAATCAAAACCTTCTTCACTTTCATTTCTTTAATTCGTTCTTTTGCCAGATTCACATCGGTAGGGTCTTCATTGATCTGGATGACCTTTTTAAGAAGAGGCAAAGCCTTTTTGTAATTTTTTTCTTTGATCTGGAACATTCCATAGACAAAATAGGCATGTCCGTAGATTGGATTTAGCTTAATCACTTTTTTATACGTCGCTTCAGCTTTTGACTTATCTCCGACTTTTTCATATAAAATCCCGGTATTCAGCATCGTGTTTCTTTCTTGAATTCCTAATTCAGTAACCTGATTGTAGGCATTCAAAGCTTCTTTATATAAATTCTGGCTTTTTGCCTTTTGCTTTTTACCTTCAGCAAACAATCCATATTCATAGTAAAGCTGGCCGGTCAGATTTAAATAATCGATATTCGTATAATCTTCACGCAGCAGTCCGTTCGCTAACGAGATGGCGTTCTCATATGTTTTGGTCTTCATGGAGTCGTCCGTTTGATTGGTTTTATTGTTGTTGATATACGCCTCAACCAATTTCTTTATATATTTTTTATTGGCCGGATCAAGATCGACGGACTCCTCAAACGAATCAACAGCTTCCGTACCTTTCCCTTGTCTGCTGTATAGATCCCCTTTTAAATACGCGATAAAGGCTTTCGATTTGTTATCCTTGCCTTGCAGTTGCTCAACCAGAGTGTTGGCCTTTTTTAACTGGTTGATGGAGGCATAGCTGATGACGAGATCCCTAATGGCATCCTGGTAGTACTTATTCTTTTTGTCCTTATACGCGGCTGCATAATAAGGAATAGCTTCGCCATAGTTTTTATCTATAAAATAGGCCCGTCCCATGAGATAGTTCGCTTCCGCGTTTTTAGGAGATATCTCTTTTTTAAATTTCAAATCACTAAGGTATTGGATGGCCTGCTGATTTTGCCCCTGGCTGATGTAAATCGTCGCCATCTTCGTGTATAGGTCTTCCGTCGGCTTCTTATCAATCGCTTGTTGGATGTACTGTTGGGCCTCACTGTACCTCCGCTGTGAAAAGGCTTCTGTTCCTTGCTTTATGTAATCGTGCCACTTTTTCTCTTGAGAAGCCTGGTACATATAATAAAGGCCGATACCGAGGCAAACGGCGGCCGCCGTTCCGATCATCCATTTCCAATGCCGCAGAAAGAACTGCTGAATGTTGAATTTCGGATGCTCGGCCTTTCTTGCCTCGAGCGGCTCGGTAAGTGCGGCGGCTGTTGCTTTTCCCCGTTCTTCCGCGATCTGCTTGAGTTTTTCTGCTGTGGATTGCTGTTCCGCTTCTGCTCTTACTTGATTTTGGAGCTCCTCAATAATGATGGACAGCTCTTCTTTGGTTGTAAAATCAACCGAAGGAAGCTGTGTACAGCGGGTATAAAAGATAAGTGCGGTATTCCAATCCTGGAGCTTCTCAAAATGCTGGGCAGCTTCGAGATAATGGGCAGGATTCAGCTCGGGACGAGTATTCTCTTCGTCCTCATTCAGCAGCATCTGCAGCTCCTCCACAACGGCTTTCTGTTCCGGAAAATGATTCATGATGAATTGGTACTCACTGTGTGCGGCTTTTTTGTTGCCCAGCCCTTCAAAAGCAGCCGCAATGTGGAGCAGTGTATCAAGACTTACCGCGCCGAGCGGAACAGACGGTTTCTTGGACGCCATATACTTCTCATGGCTAGCGCTGACAAAATTTCTTACATGCTCAGGAAAAAGGGCAAACCATTCGGAAAAAGACGGGCAATCGTCAAGCCGCTTGCTTTTCCACACCTGTTTAAACAGCTGTACTGCTTGTTCACCAAGCGTTTCCTCAAGAGCAACAAGCAATGTCTTGTACCGTTCCGTTTCGTTTTGCATCTCATCAGTATCAAAATAGCTGAAGTCATCCGCCTTAAGCCTGCGGACGTCTTCCTGATGCCAGGAGGCCATCTCTGCCAGGAGCACAGCCCCTGCAAAACGGTCGGCATCTTTTGACCAGACACCGTCCTTGACATAGTTTGCTGCATAGCCAGGTGATCCGCCCGGCAGTGCTTTCGGTTCACTCAGTGCAGGTGCAAAAAGCTCTTCAATATCGATCAGTTCAAGGTCGGCGAAAACAGGCCTCGCCTTCTCTTGCAAAAACGGAAGGATCACATTGCTTGAAGAGAGGTCGCAGTGGGCGATGCCCGCTTCTTCCAGCTCCTTCAGAAGGAAAGCCAGCATGCAGGAGATGCGGAGGCAGGTTTCTTTTGAAAGTGCCTGTTCTTCCATCAGGATGTCGGCCCATGTAGGACCATCGATCCACGGCATGATCAGAGAATACTCCAGATCATCAAACTGCCCGATGAGCCTTGCATGCTCACCTTCCTCAATGACAGAGCGCAGGCAGGCAGAGAGACCATAGAACGAAGAATAGTTCTTCAGCTGTTCAGAAAGCTTGACCTGATTTTTGTTCTTGAACCTTTCCCTGAACACCTTCAGTGCGGCTTTGTTTCTCGTGTTGTCCTCTTTAATCTGGTAGACAGTCCCCTGCCGTCCCTCCTGCCCGTACGGGATATCAATCCCCTGTACAGCAGGGTGCTTAGGAAACGTATATCTCCTTTTAAACAGGCGTATGCTTTCTCCGACTTCTGGCTGAAAACTCATAATGCTAAAACCCCTATCCATGCAACCTTTCGGCTATACAATTGCCAATATCATACATCCTCTTTTTCCGACAATATTAAACCATAAACCTAGTACATTATGTAATATTTTTACAAGGTAGATTTGACAAAAAATGCAATCTATTCTTATCTTAACGTACTAGCACCATCCGCTCAATGCATCCTTTTAAAAAAAAGCGGCACAGCAGAAGCGAGTATAAGCACTAAAAAGGGAACTCCCAAAACAAAAGACCAGCCAAGGAATTTGACTAGTCTTTCTGGTTCGCTTGAATTTAATGGATTCCTTATTGTGCGTCGACAGTGCGGAAACGTGTTGCGATCTGTCTGAGTTCTTTGTCGATGTTCTCTAGCAATTGTACATAGGCTTCCATATGTCTTTTAGACTGCTCGAACTGATCAAAGAAGCGTTTCTTTGTAGCCCCGTCCCATTTTCCTTCAAGAGAACGAAGTGCTTGCTCAAGCTGCTGTGTTTGACTGCGGCTGTCATGCGCCCCCGTATTGAATTTGGATGCAATTCCTTCTAGTTCTTCTGGTGTAACGAGAATTCTTACTGACATTTTTCAATTCATCTCCCTTTTTTCCATTATGAGGCAAATATACAATACATTAACCCAGTTAGGAAGCTACTAAATCCATTTTCATCCTTTCTTCCTAGCGTGATTAGTAACAATGTACCTATTTATTGGCAGTTACGTTTCTAAAACATGGTGCTTTTCACGGACCAAAGTCTCCCATTCGTTACGCTCCTCCAGCGTAATGAAAGGAAGCGCAGCTTTAATCTTCGTATATTTGCCTTTAATGATATAACCATCTCCTGGCAGAAGCTCTTTATCCGTTTCTGAATGAGGCAGGCGCATATTAAAGAAATACAGATCATTGCTCAACGTCGAGCCAAGCAGGAATCCGGCAAACTTCTTCTTGATGTTCATGAACCAGTTATCATGCATGTAGCTGTTCATGCTGGTGATTGAACCTGCCAGCATAAAATGAATGTTCTTCTGGCGGGCTTCTCTTGTGAGCTTTTCGAGCTGGTCTTTGATCTCGAAATCCATATTCATCTGCTGCATAAAGTTTTCCGCATCATCGATCATGATAACAACAGGCGGATAGGAGTTCTCATCCTGCCCGCCTCCCCATCCAAAGGAAAGGCTATCGCTTTTTCTTTCGTCCATCTTGGCAGAAATCTCGTTAAACAGCTCTTTTGCCTGCATAAAGTCGGCTGCGTATCCCTTCACATGCGGAAAACCTGCCATGCTCATAATCCCTTTGGACTGAGGTTCCATCTCAACTATATACAGATCGAGCTGATCAGCCGGATACTGGTACATCAGGGATAAAGCAAAGGTTTGAAGGAGTGACGTTTTGCCGGATTCCACACGTCCGGTAACAAACACATGGTCGGCATCATCCAGATCGAGCGACTGGATGTCCAGGTCTTCCACGTCAATCCCGTATGGCAATAATCCCGTTTCAGCCGGAGGAAACTCGCCCAGCAGCTGATTCAAGGAAATTTCACGCGGAAGCATCTGGATTGGTTTTGCCCGTTCACATTGCGCCGCATCCGCCATTTTTCCAGAAATCTCACGGATAAAGGATACTTTTTCAAGCTCGCTTCCCCCGTTGTAGGGAAGCATGGCCTGAAAAATATGAGGCGGGTTATGCCCCTTCACAAATCCGCGGCCTTCCGGCAAGTTAGTCGCAGTAAAATTTGGCCGCCCGACAGCATAGTAGTAAGCGGTATGGTCAGCCAGTTCAAAAGAGACCATGGAAGCAAAGTTGCTTCTATAGCGCTCGTACATGTCGTTCGTCTGATTTGCCGTGGCGAACGTAAGAATCCCGTATGTCGCACCCTCCCGGAGGATGGTCTCCAGCTTCTCGTTTTCAAATTCAAACGTCGACCGGAACCGGTGATATCCATCAATGACGAGCAGAAGAACAGGCAGCGACTTCTTCGTGATGCTGCGGTAGGATTCGAGCGAGCTCACTCCCTCATTGGAGAAAAGCTCTTTCCTCTTCGCGAGTTCTTTCAGGAAATAACGGAACAAACGCTGCATTTTTTCGGTATCTTCTTCATACACGACACCGCCCACCTGCGGAAAACGGGAAAAGTCTTTCAGCTGGCGGCTAAAGTCCACAATATACGCATACAGGTCACGCGGACCGTGCTGATAGAACAGGGAAAGCAGCGTGGACTGCAGGAACGTGGTCTTACCGGTTCCAGGCATGCCGAACGCCAACAGGTGGCCTTCCTTCAGATCGATCTTCAATGGATATTGATTCTGATTGCCTACATCATCAATGATGCCGACCGTCGGCTCCATCCATGTATCGCCTGGTTCCCACGCAGTGGAATCCCACTGCTCGGTTTCGATCAATTCTGAGATTGGCAGGCTTTCAGGCAGCGGCTGAAGCCAAGGCCCCGGCAAAGGATGAACATCGTTCTTCTCCGCTTCCTCTTTCATATGGCGGATAAGAACTTGAATCTGCTTTTCTGCTGTCTTGCCCTCTGTCTTGATTTTTTTCTGCACCTCATCCGATCCATCGAGCTCCACTTCGGAAATGGTGGCCACATTGGCCTCTTCTTCGTTCTCAGGGTGGTACCCGGCCCCGCTCCAGGCGGACTGGAAATACTCCAGCACCTCGTTGTTGCCGACCTGGAAGTAGGCCCGTCCCGGAATATTGATGCTTGAGGCGTTTGGAATCTTGATCATTTCACGGCTGTCGTTATCGTCCTGAACACGAAGACAGATACGGAAGCGGGAGTTGCTCCAGATCTTTTCATCCACTACTCCTGCCGGCTTTTGAGTGGCGAGCAGAAGATGGACGCCAAGCGTACGCCCGATCGCGGCGATCGAAATCAGTTCATCCATGAATTCCGGCTGATCTTTTTTCAGCTGGGCAAACTCATCGATGATGATGAACAAGTGAGGCAGCGGTTCTTTCGTCTTCCATTCGGACCTGAAGTACTCATCGATATGCTGAATGTTGCCCGCCCGGTTAAACAGCTTCTGACGCCTTTCCAGCTCCGCGCGCAGCGACACCTTCGCCCGGCTGATCAGGTTGGGGTCTTCGAGGTTTGTAATGGTCGCCACGACATGCGGCAGCCCCTGGAACGTATTGGACATTCCGCCGCCCTTATAATCGATCAGCATAAATGCCATGTCATGCGGGTGGTACGTTGCGGCAAGAGAAAGAATCATCGATTGGATGACCTCACTTTTTCCTGAACCGGTCGTACCCGCCATCAGGCCATGCGGGCCATGGCCTTTCTTTTCAATCTTATCGTGGATGTTCAAATAGACTGGCTTGCCGCCTTCCCTGACTCCGATCGCTACAGGAAGCGTAGAAGGATAGCGGTTCTGTTTCCACTTGGCCGCTACATCCAATTCTTCTACCTTTTTCACACCGTACATATCCAGGAACGACAGCACTTTCGGGATGACGCCTGCAGAGGACTGCTTTACCCTTAGCGGTGCAATCATACGCGACACCGTTTTTGCCTCGGTCAGCGTAAAGTGGTCGATCGCAATTTTTTCCGAACCTGTAAAGTACACCACTTCATCCTCATCATTGGAGAACGTCTCATACAATTGAGCGACACCGTCTCTCACTTCAACGATCAGTTCACACTCCATCGGAAGCGCTTCTTTCGTCGGAGCAAGCAGGATGGCAGACGCGCCGATCGTATCCCCTTTTTTCAAAATGAGCGGCAGGAGGGAATCATCCTCCAGCAGAGAAAGGCTTGGCAGAAAGAACACATATTCAGGGATGTGAACAACATCACGGTTTTTCCCGTCATTTTCAATCTTTCTGATGTTAAGGCTGCTGTACAGCCTTTCAAACAGCTTCTGTGTCATCAGCTTCCCTTCAGCAACATACCGTCTTTCCCGGTCCTCATCCCACACGTGAGGTAGCCATTTCATCCAGCTCCATTGTTCGCTCTCGCTTTCAGGAAAGGCGCTGACCAGTTTCACCTCTTCAGGAGATTGGTGGGTGACCAGCTGAAGAGCGAGTACGCGGGCCATCTCCAGGATATCCGCGCGCTCCCCGACCAGTCCCACCACACGCTTTTCCTGCAGCGGAATTGAAACCGGGACATTCTGCAGCTCGCGGTATTCCGTCTGCAGCTTTTGTGCTTCCGCAATAAGCGGATTCACATCATAGCCATCCTGCGCCGGCACCTCGATCTCCATCTGAAACGGACGGGTACCGAGGCCGAGCCTCAAGTCCATAAAGTCCTCAGAATTATAGGCGCGCTCCCATAACGAACTCTTTCTGTCCGCAATTCTCCGTACACAGTCCTGAGGATTCGGATCTTTTTCCCGGAGAAAACGAGCCTGTCTGTTCTTCAGATCCTCGATTTCACCATGATGCTTCTTGATCAGTGCGTAATACTCGTTGTGCAACTGCTCCACTTCAAGCTTGTAGGTTTTCTTCTTTTTGAAAAAAATAATGATCGTTGCAATATAGGAGCCGAGCATCGGTATGCTCATCGCCATCATAAACATGGCATAGCTCGCACTGTTGTACATCGTTTTCGAGATATAGTACATGATCCCGACCGTTGCGAGCGTCAGAAAGATCGGAATGATCATCGATTCGAATGAAAATTTCGGCTCGGCCGGTTCCGCTTTTGGACGGTGAACGACCATCCTTCCTGAAGGCATCGCGAGCTTTAACCGCGGAGCCCGTTTAAAATACGGAGACTTCCTCATCTCCTCCCCTCCTTAATCGATAATTTTCCATGCATAATCCATGCCCGATGGTTCCTCGGGATGGTCGTCTTCCACGTAATCATCACTGGCCATGAAATCATCTTCTTTTGGCAGAGATGACTGCGGCTCTTTGCTGAACCGCAAGAAAGTCCCATCCCATATGCCGGCATCCGCCAGCGATTTCTTTTTCTCCAATCGGAACCAGTTTTTCTGATTGAAAGAGTATTCCAGGTCATAGGGCTCTTCTCCCCATCCCATGGCGTGTCCCGCCCACTCGTGAAGGGCCTCTGCAATCTTCTTGCTCTCCAGATGGTTGGGCAGTCTTAAGTCTTTTTCACTGTCATTATGTATAAAGGAAACAATAATTTCTTCCATTGATTCTCTTCCTTTCTACCAGGCGATATCCAGAAAGGATAAATCATCGCTCAGCGGAGATTGGAGTGATTTTTTCACAAGGATCTGGAGCTGATCCGTCGTCGGCAGCTGCTTTAAACCGTCAATCACGGATAACCCGTCGGAATATACCGCAATCCTGTGGACTCCACCCAGTGATTGCCCGGTAACGGTATGAATGTCTCCGCCAATGAGCCCGTCCTTTGTGGACCATCGCTTTTTCGTTTCAGGCATCATTTCGCCCTTAGCCGTTACCTCCTCGGATGAATCCCAGATTCTTAAGCGGATGTCCCCTGATGATGCCAGAAACACTCGGGCCTGATTCGTCATCTCATCGGCCATGCCGATCCTTCCGCAGATGAACATCGTTTCGCTGCCCTTTGTCCGCTTTTCTTCAAGCACTTCCCTTAAAATCGGCGGCATGGAAGCCGGAAGGCGGTGTTTTCGAATCGTCTCTGTTCCTTCTTCCGTCAGCTTTGCCAAATAAAAAGCAAGCTTCTCTTTAACAGCGGCTTCATCGTTGAACTCATCTGCTGGCAGCTCTCCGAGCCAGCGAATGAGCTTTTCCGATAAAAAGCGGGCGGCAAGATCCCCGCAGAAGGAAAGACTGACCCCATCGCATACGGCGAAAACGAGGGTTCGATCCTTTACTTCAAACGCTAAAAAATCCTGTCCTGAATCATCAGCTTCCTGCGTTTCACTGGACCTTGCATAACCGTAACGGATAGAAAAGGGATCCCGGTAAACCGACGATACCGGCGTTTCTTTCTTTTGATCACTATAATACGTATACATGGATTCACCTCAAGGTTAATGGAATGGTAAGAAGGCAGATTAACGGACAGGTGTGGCGGCTGACATCTGAAATCCGAGTGAAACCAGGTCCGCATTCGTGCCCGGCAGCATCATGAGCGCTCCGGGTTCGATCTTATATCCTGTTTCGATCATCATTTCCCGGTAGCTTTCCGGCAGCGGGCTGGAAAGGCGTTTCAGCTTGTTGCCATAGTCTTCATCGAGCACCGTTTCATACATGATGCCCGGCCACATTTTGGAGTTCTCAATCGGCTTGGATAAAATTTCGTCCGAGATAAAAATATTTTCGACGAGCACTTTTCCGTCGGGTACGGATAGATTCATGATTCTTTGCACGATCGGCTCCGGATCTTCCCCGGTATAGGCCCCGTCAGTCATGTGGCATATTAATGGCGCAGGACAGTCCTGCATCTTGTCCAGCTCCTGCAGCAGGATTTTTTCTGCAGCAGAAAACGCCTTGGCAGTGTTCGTCAGCCGCTGGGTCTGGACATTATCAAGCGGCTTCATTCTTGCAAGCTCATCAATGCCTTTTATTCCGCCCAAAACATCAAAGACATTGTCACTGTAGGCTAAGATGGAAACTTTGTAGCGCGGGCTAAGCCGGCTACCCTTGGTTGAACGGAACACCATCTGGCGGATCGCGGAATTCAGTGCGCTCGTCACCACATCAATCCTTCTTTTTTCTTGTCCGTTTCCGGCATCCATCATCTGGTTCATGGATGCGCTGATATCGAGCAGGTACATGATGTACGCTGGTGTTTGCTGTGTAGCTTGAAGACGATAATCCATGGTTTCTCTCGACCCCTATAATTTAATAATTTCTGTAAGTTACCCTTATTGTAAGGAAAATTAGTGGAAAAGTGTAGCTAAGTTCGTGATTCTGTTTTACTACGGGACTATTTCCCTATCATTTACGTTTTTATACGATAAATCCCAGATGTATTTTTACTGTGAGTTGGCAGCTTGGCAGATTTACTTACGGAGATGGGAGGGTTACTCCCCGTTTTATGTGGTTTACTCTCAGAAACGGACCGGTTACTCACGGAAACACAACGTTTACTCACCAATCACATCATTTTCATAAAAAAAGCACCCGGGCAGTTCACTGCCTGGGCGCTTCCCATCTATGTGTCCTACTCCACCAAAAAGGCAAAGTAACAGATAAAGATCACGAATAATACATACATGATCGGATGAATTTCTTTTCCTCTTCCTTTTACGAGCATTGTTACCGGGTACATCACGAATCCTAGCGCGATCCCTGTTGCAATGCTGTACGTAAGCGGCATCGCGATGATGGTTAAGAACGCCGGAACCGCGATTTCAAGCTTGCTCCATTCGATCTTGCCAAGCACCCCAACCATGAGGACACCGACGACGATCAATGCCGGAGCCGTTACCGCAGGCGTTACGACGACCAAAAGCGGTGAGAAGAATAAAGCTAACAATAAGAACAACCCTGTAACAACCGACGTGAAGCCTGTACGTCCGCCGGCAGCAACACCGGAAGCTGATTCGATGTAAGCTGTTGTAGAAGATGTACCAAGAGTCGCACCGACTACGATCGCTGAAGAATCGGCCAATAACGCGCGTCCTGCACGAGGAAGCTTATTGTCTTTCATGATTCCTGCCTGGCTGGCAACCGCCATGATCGTACCGGCTGTATCAAAGAAATCAACAAAGAAAAATGTGAGTACAACAACAATCAAATGTGGTGTAAATACTTTATCAAAATGGTTGAATGCTTCACCAAATGTCGGCGCAAGGCTTGGAACTGAACCCACAATTTTATGAGGTGCATCAATTAAGCCAAAGACCATTCCGGCGATGGCCGTGATCACCATACCATAGAAGATTCCACCTCTCACCCCGCGTACAACCATAAGGATAGTAACGATAAATCCAAAGATGGCAAGCAATGTATCGGGCTTCGTCAAATGGCCCAGCCCTACGAAAGTGGCTTCATTGGAAACAACAATCCCTGCACTCTTTAAACCGATAAAAGCGATGAACAAGCCGATTCCGCAAGCCGTTGCGTATTTAAGCTCGACCGGAATCGCGTTGATGATCGTTTCACGAATTTTAAAAACAGTGATCGCAATAAAAATAAGTCCAGATAATAAAACACCAGATAGCGCCGTCTGCCAAGGAATGCCCATGCCGAGCACAACGGAGAACGTAAAGAACGCGTTCAATCCCATTCCAGGTGCAAGTGCGATCGGGTATTTGGCAACAAGGCCCATAAACAGTGTCCCGTAAGCAGCAGCGAGCGCCGTTGCGGTAAACACGGCTCCTTTATCCATTCCCGTCTGTCCAAGGATCGAAGGATTAACAAAAAGGATGTATGCCATGGACAAGAAAGTCGTCAGTCCAGCGATAAATTCTTTTCGGTAGGTCGTGCCGTGTTCATCAAAGCTAAAATAGTTCTTCATCATAATCCCCCTGATTATAAATATTGAAAAACAAAAAAGCTCAAGGTCTCTCTACCTTGAGCTCACATACAAAGGGAAATAGAAATCAAATGACAAAATCAGTGTGATCCACTGAATTCATATGATGTTCCATGTACCTTCGTAGTCAGGCCATTTACGGCAGCCTGGTAGAAACTTTCGGGCCATATCCCCGAATTTATACGAAATGACTAACGCCTCAGCGCTAAAAGCCATAAAGCCATAAAGCTTTTACAACCGTGACTTTTTTACTGTTTACATGGAAATTATACAAATTGCTACAGATTCCGTCAATCTATTTACGAATAATTTTATTGGAAATTTATGAAACGTTCGTTTTTTACTCCCACTCAATCGTTGCAGGCGGCTTGGACGTGATGTCATACACTACACGGTTGATGTGATTCACTTCATTTACGATGCGCGTAGAGATCTTCTCCAGCACTTCGTATGGGATACGTGCCCAGTCGGAAGTCATACCGTCGATGGACGTTACCGCACGGATGCCGATGGTGTAATCATACGTTCTCATGTCTCCCATTACCCCTACGCTGCGGATATCAGGAAGGACCGTGAAGTACTGCCATACATCGCGCTCAAGGCCTGCTTTACTGATCTCGTCACGCAGGATGAAGTCAGATTCGCGGACAATCTCAAGCTTCTCGTCTGTAATCTCGCCAAGGACACGGATGCCAAGCCCTGGACCCGGGAACGGCTGGCGCCAAACGATAGCATCAGGAATACCAAGCTCTGTTCCAACCTTACGAACTTCATCTTTAAAGAGTGTGTTCAACGGCTCGATCAATGTAAACTTCATGTCCTCAGGAAGTCCGCCCACATTATGGTGAGACTTGATCGTTTGTGCTGTAGCTGTTCCGCTTTCTACGATGTCCGTGTAAAGCGTACCTTGCGCAAGGTAGTCTACACCCTCCAGCTTGCTTGCTTCTTCATCAAAAACGTAAATGAATTCGTTGCCGATGATTTTACGTTTTAATTCTGGGTCGGACACTCCTTTAAGCTTGCCCAGGAAACGGTCTTTTGCATCCACTTTGATGACGTTCATGTGGAAGCCTTCACTGAAGGTTTTCATAACGCTGTCAGCTTCACCTTTGCGGAGGAGTCCGTGGTCGACGAAAATACAAGTGAGCTGGTCGCCGATCGCTTTATGGATCAATACGGCAACAACGGAGGAATCGACGCCGCCGGAAAGTGCGCACAATACGCGTTTGTCGCCAACGGTCTGACGGATTTTTTCCAATTCGTCTTCGATCCAGTTTTCCATCGTCCAGTTGCCTTCACATTCACAGATGGCAAAGATAAAGTTCTTTAGCATCTCATTTCCATATTCACTGTGGCGCACTTCCGGGTGGAACTGTACACCGTACAAGTGGCGGGAGATATCGCTCATTCCCGCGACCGGACAGGAAATGCTCGTCACGTCCGTTACAAATCCTTGTGGAGGAGCAACAACAAGGTCACTATGGCTCATCCATGTTACCTGCTGTTTTGGCAGTTCTTGATACAGCTTGCTTTCATTTACAACCTTAATTTCTGCTTTCCCGTACTCACGGTGGTTGGCGCGCTCTACTTTTCCGCCGAAGTGGTGAGTCATGAGCTGCATGCCGTAGCAGATTCCCAATACCGGAATGCCAAGGTCAAAAATAGCTTCATCCGCTGAAGGTGAACCTTCTGCATATACGCTGTTCGGCCCTCCGGAGAAGATGATTCCCTTTGGATTCAACTTCTTGATTTCTTCTGCAGTCGTTGTGTGCGGAAGCAATTCACTGTATACCCCAAGATCACGAATACGCCTTGCGATCAGCTGGTTGTATTGGCCCCCAAAATCAAGAACGACGATCATTTCACTGGCTAAATTCATTCTGTCACCCCATCTATTGATCTTTCCGTAGTATTTGCCAAATTTACCCTCACATATCCTTTTCTTTGACAAAAAAACCGGAATCCCAGCTCTGTTTTTTCAGCAAAAAAAAACAAAGGCAGAATTCCGGTTGTACATAAAGAACCCTGCCTTCATAGTCAGGCCATTTACGGCAGCCCGGTAGAGACTCTCGATCCTTATTATCGAGGATATACGAAGGTGAATAATATTGATGGCATTGTATCTTAAGCACATTCTAACAATGGCTTGTCAGGCGGTCAACCCCGCAGCTTTTTAATTAAATTTTCCCACAATTCCTTGTTGGTTTCTGTCCATGGATCCGCCATCTGCTTATTGCTGTATTGAAGGGATTCATATGCCGAAGTGAGCCTCCTCATATCCCGAGTGTCCAGCGAACGGTCAACATATACCGCATATTCCCTCAGGGTATAGGAAGGATCCTTTTTCAGCCCGTAAAGCTGGGTCAGCCAGAGGAGGCGATCGTACGCATCTGCAAATGTTCCTGACCCATTCCTCCTGCGGAATTTCCAGATGTAATACTGACGGAGCCATTTTTTTCGGAAAAGAAGAGCAAGAAGTGCTGCAGCCACGGTAAGCGGAATCACGTAAAGCAAGGCTGTGCCGATGATGGCTAACGTTCCGTCTCCATTTTGTCCCTTGCTGGCCGATTGTTCCTTCTTATCAGGCTGTACTTGCTTTTTATCATTCTTCTTGACCGGAGGGGCGACTGGCGCAGACGCGCTTTTCATTTCCTCTTCGATCGGAGTTGGATTGGAAAACCCTCTTGTCGGTTCAAAAGGCACCCATCCGACGCCTGCAAAATAAACCTCCGGCCAGGAATGGGCATTGGCATTCGTAATTTTATACGTCTTGTACACGTTTTTCGTATCCTGATACTCACCGTACGTGAAGCCTTTCACCCAGCGTGCAGGAATGCCGACTGAACGAAGCAGTACGATCATGGAAGTAGAAAAGTTATCACAGTACCCTTTTTGTGCATCAAATAAAAACTTGTCCACGTAATCTTCGTTTTTCTTCGGGACCCTCACATCGACGGTATCATAGCCAAAATTATTGAGCGAGAAATAATTTTCAACCGCCTTGGCTTTGTCATACGGGTTATCTTCATTCTTTACGATCCGGGCCGCCAATTTTTTCACCCGCTGAGGGAGTTCTGCAGGAAGCTGCAGATAATATTGCGTCACATACTGCGGATAGGACTGGCTGCTTTCCCTTAACTTTTTCTTATCGTACAGCGGAAGTTCATACTCCAATTTATATTGCTTAAGCCGGGTTGGATTGCCCCCGTTCGTCGTATTGATCTGACCGGTCAGCGGATCAAGCATAAAGTCCACGTTCTTTTTCGCTTGAATGGAAGTAATGACGCCTGGTGAAACGATGAACGGATAGGTCTTCGCCATATTGATCGAGGCTTCCTCTTTCACCATCTGAGCTCCTCCCTGTTCAATAAGACTGGAGCCGGGAGCGGCATACTCCACAGATCGTCTGTCTAACAGAAGCTGTTCGTTGGAGAAGGAGTTCTCCCATCCTTTCCCGGTATAGGCATCCTTCGTTTCAACGCGCCAGTAGTGCCTTTCTTTAACGGTTGCTGTAAAAACCTCTTTGTAATCAAATTTGAACGGTCCACCGAGACGGCTGTCGTTCGTTCCGTATCCGATCCGGGCAAACCGGGTGTTGATACCGGCTCCCTCTTCCCCTTTATCCGACATGGACGTGATAAAAGGCACCGGGTCTGGCCATTGCGGAGAGGCTTTGGGCGCCAGCAGGCCCAGAGTGGAAGACAGCGCGATGACAACGGTGAGCGGAACCATCCACATGACGGGGAATCTTCCCTTCATGAGGGAAAAGCCCTCCGCCTCCACAATTTTCATGATCCGCAGGATACCGACAAGAATCAGTCCGATAAACACTGTTCGCACGATCGCCATCTTTGCATCATACGGTGTAAACGTATCCAGGACCGTGATATAGAGAACGGTGATGAACAGGAAGAGAAAGATCCGCTTCGCCTGAATGAGCCAGTAATGCATGAGGTAGCTCACGAGCCAAAGCAATATGAAGAACAGCAGTGACCGGCTCAGCGATGACATTTCGGTCCATTGCTGATCCCAGATGAGCGCGAGGCTGCTCTGTAAATCACCGATCAAGTGAGGAACCCATTGAAACGAAAGAAAAACATCCGGGTAATACAGGGCATGCACCGCATAAAGCAGTGCGATTAACTTGATCGCAAAAGAAATCCAAAACGGCAGCCGGAAATACGCAACAATGAACAAAAACGCGGTGAACACGACAAAGATCTGTGTGTCCTCGGTTGACGTGATCTGAGTAAGGGGCCTGAGCCATTCCCACAGGAGCATAAAGCCCAAAGCATAAAGAACAAGAGAATATACAGACGGCGGCCGGTTTTCATTAAATGGTTGCACGGCTTGCACCTGCCTTTATTGCGTCACTGAACCTCGGCCCGTTAATGGAAACCGCAGGAATTAAACTATTGTTTAAACGGTGGATGTACGTCAGTTCTTGAGGGTGGAGCCTTTCATTGGACGACATATAGAAATACACCACGTTGACCTGGCGGGCCGAAATCATCTCCAGCGTCTTGGTCATCACATCATCGAGCAGCGGAGAGATGATCACCATGGTTCTTCCCTCAAGCCTGCCATCGGCGAATTCCTTTTTAAGCCATTCATAAAAAGGTTGCTTTACATCCGGCTGAACGCCTGCCAGCTCATGAAAGATCCTCCATTCGTGGTCCGTGCCGCTGTTCATCGCCAGCTGTCCTTTCCTCCGGGAACTGTGCAGCCCTAGGGACGCTCCCTTTTGGACCGAATAATGCGTGATGGAAGCTGCAAAGGAAACCGCCTTTTCAAACAGCCAGTTCTGATTGCCATAGCTTTGTTCAGATTGATCCAGCACAATGACATAATCGTCGTTGCGCTGATGTTCAAAGACTTTGGTGAGGAGTTTGTTGGATCGCGCACTCGCCTTCCAATGCAGCCAGGACAGCCGGTCTCCCGGTGCATAGTCCCTGACGCTCACCGTTGATGTATAGTCCGTCAGCGATTTTCTGCCGGCTCGCTGAATCCCGCTCTGAAGATGCTTGTCCATCTCCCAGCGCCCGATCTCTTGATACCTTGGATAGATGAAGACCTTGTCCGAAAGGTTTACTTTGATTTCTTTTTGTACAAAACCGAACACATCCCCGGTTTTGAGCGCGATGCTGTTCAGCTCGTAAACGCCGCGAGGGACCGGTTTGATCCGGTACGTATAGACGAGCTTCTTTTTAAACAAAGGAAAGAACAGCACCCGGGAATGGATCTGACCCTCTTCTCCTCC
The DNA here is from genome assembly GCF_050468105.1 of Fictibacillus sp. NRS-1165. NCBI lineage: Bacteria > Bacillati > Bacillota > Bacilli > Caryophanales > Fictibacillaceae > Fictibacillus > Fictibacillus sp. NRS-1165. The sequence continues at coordinate 26,720 of NZ_JBDPNU010000033.1, read as the reverse complement.
ATGAACCGCTTCTTTATATAAAGGAGCGGGAATCTCGTCATGGATGACGAGGTAGAACAGCGGAAAAGGAGTTTTTCGTTTCAAACGGATGGTCACAGTCAGTTCCTCACCGGCCATCAGCAAATCCTTGCTCAGTTCCCTCGTCAGCTGAATATGATGAAGGGGATAGAAGACCATCGTTGCCGTATAGATGGTAAAAGGAAAAACACTGTAAAACAAAAACCAGCTCACAAACCCACCCTGAAACATCGCGTACGAAAAGGTCAGGCCCAAGAGGATGATAATACCCGCAAGGCCAAGCGGGGTTTTATATTTGCTGTTCAGCTTCCACTTTAGCCGCTTCATCTCGCATGCTGCCCCTTCTGGATGGGAACAGGCACACGGTTCAGAAGGTCTCGGACGACCGTATCAGCGGTCTCTCCTTCAAACCTGGCTTCCGGCTTTAAAAGAATTCGGTGTGTCAGGACGAATGGAGCGAGGTATTTCACATCGTCAGGCACAACAAAATCCCTGTCCATCATAAAAGCATGCGCTTGGGCGGCTTTCATCAGAGCCAGTGATCCCCTTGGGCTGGCACCCAAATAAATGGATCGGTGGTTGCGCGTGCGGTTCACGAGATCTATGATGTATTTCTTTACGGTTTCATCCACGTAAACGGCCTTCACCTGTTCCTTCATACCGTTCAGTTCCTCGGCCGTGACGACCGGCTTCAAGTGATCGATCGGATGATCCTGCGTGATGAGGCTTAAGATCGACATCTCTTCATCAGGTGTTGGGTAGCCCATGTTCAGTTTTAAAAGAAATCGATCCAGCTGGGCTTCAGGGAGCGGATATGTTCCTTCATATTCAATCGGGTTCTGGGTAGCCATGACGAAGAAAGGGCTCGGCAGGATGTGGGTCCGGCCGTCTACGGTGATGCTCTTCTCTTCCATGGATTCTAAGAGGGCGGATTGTGTCTTGGGGGAGGTGCGGTTGATTTCATCTGCGAGTATGACATTTCCCATGAGCGGCCCGGCTCGAAATTCAAAGTTCATTTCCTTTTGATTGAAGATGGAAACACCCGTAATATCAGAAGGCAATAGATCAGGAGTAAACTGGATCCTGCTAAACTGAAGTCCCAGTGACTTTGCGATCGCACGGACCATCATGGTCTTCCCTACGCCCGGCACGTCTTCAAGCAGCACATGTCCCCCTGCAAGCAAAGCCACTATGCTTAACTCTGAAACTTGCTTCTTTCCTACCATGACATTTTCTATATTTTTAATAACAGCCTCCAGTTCAGAACGGTAGCTGTCAAACTTCACTTTGTTTGCACTCATGCGGTGAGCCCCCTTTATAATAGGCGGTACGGCGGCAATTTCTAAAAAAGTTATACCCCCGTTTGATGCCTGATAACCCTAGTCCCCAAAATGCAGTCTAGGTTCTATTTCCTATTTTAATAACATTCGCAACGGGCGGGCATAACTCCTTGTTTTCGACAAACTTTTCTAGGATTTCCATCGGATGTAAAAAGGCCGCCTGGAAACGGCGGCCCTGTTTTATTGTTATCGTGTTTATTTCTTGGCGGATGACCCTTCTGCGAAATATTTTACGCCTGCTACGGTTCCGATCCCGAGAAGCGCATATTTCAGACCCACTAATGTGGAATGCGGGGTAGCGCCGCCTGCTTCCCAGAACGAATACAGCACCCCTAATACAATGGCCACAATGGGTATATACCGGTTCGACACCTTCGACGTATGGCGGATTGCATACAGAACGACGGCAAGCCCTACATATGGCGCAAAGTTATTGATCAAGTCCATCCTTCGCCCTCCTTTGATTGAGAAGCTTTATTAGTAAAATGTATTGTGGTCTTCTCCAAGAAAGAACTAAAAATGCGGCCGTTGTTACCTTTGTGATGCAGGGTATTATAAACCCGGATTCCTTAGCAGGACTCCGGGTTTTTCTTTCCTCTTCTAGCTATGCAGCATCCCCTTCAACCAAGGGCGGGGATGATAATGCCCCACCGGTACTTGAATGAGGCTCGTTTTCCCTTGCGGTTTCATCTTGTATAGCTCGTCGCACATGCCGGGTTCAAATCCAAGGAGAGGATGCCCGCCCATCCCGAGGGCTGACGCCGTAAGCAGCAATCGCTGCACCAGCATACCGGCTTCCATTTGCTGAATGCGATAACCTCGATAGCCTAATGACGTTTTGAGGAAATTCATTTCCCCCGCCACATGCAGGCAAAGCGGCACTTGGAACAGATTAACATTATGGCCTGCGCTCCCTTGCTGCATCGCAGACCGATAGTCTCCGGCATTGATTTGCCGTAACCGGTGATTTTCGGCGTCATAGCAGAAGGCACCATTCTGTATACCTTCAACGCCATACATGCATCCATAGAGCGAGACACGGTATTGGGATCCCTCATGTGCTTCATCCAAATCATTTCGATACGCGAAGGAATCCGTCGCTTCCTTAAGCAGGGTGGCCAGTTTCTGCTGGCTTACCTTCCTTAAAATGAAATCCGTGTCCAGTGAATATCGCTTTCGGCAGACCGAAGCAAGATCGTAAGATAACCGTTCCACGTGAGGCAGGGCCACCCATTGACCCTCACCATTGACCCTCTTCTTCTTCTCTATTCGCTGAAACGAACCTGTTGATTCCATCATGGATGCTTCGTTCATTTTTATGATCATTGGATACTCCGCCACTCTGCCAGAACGATCGTAGTTTTCATGCGGAACAGCTGTTAACTCCTGGCATAAATTTTCGGAAGTGGCCATCACGCCCTGGACCTCCCTGTCAGCAAACCAGGTGGATGAAGGTTCTGCCGACAAAGGAATAACCGCGTACACGCTCTCCTCCTGTCCGGCGAGCCCAAGCAAGTGGTTCAACGCCCGGTCAAGAAATTGGAAGCAGACTCCAGACTCGAAGCGGAACCGTTTCGCCACTTCCAACAATTGTCCGATTAATGCACCAGCATCCAGCCCTTGCAGACGGTACGCAAAGTTATGGTATTTAAAGAAATTTTTCCAAAACACCGTCGACACAAAGATAGTGCCAACACAAGCAGACACGTCACATCGGTTCCCTAGCGCCTGAGCCAAATACGAATCGTAATTACCTTCCCGCAATAGTATTAAGCGGTGGTGTGCAGCATCATAATGGTATACACCGTGAGGCAAATCTTCTGCCTTCAAATACACGTATAACTCGTTTGGATACAATGCCCCACCGGATGGAACAAACCGCCGGAAAGACTGCATGAGGCCATCCGGTGCGGCAGCACCGCTGCTCGAGGCTGACTGGCTTAATTGAGTGATCCCGTATACGTACCAGAGTAAATCGCCGATTCCGCGAAGGTCCGGCTTCACTGGTGTTTCCTGTCCTTCAAGCGTCAGCGGCACTTCCAGGGACAACGGAAATACAGGCAAGCCGCGGTAAAGTTTATATGGAAGCGGTGCATCTTCCCAATCCACTTCCCAGTGCGGTGGTCTTATCTTGTCAGTATTAAAATGCAGATTGTGCAGGAATTCATCTAGACTCATCCCTTTCCCTCCTAAACACGACTTATGGAAACGGATGGGGATATGGATTGAGCTGTTCAGCAGTCAGCATCTGGTTTGCATACCCAAGCTCCACCGGCACCCTCAGCACCCTTTCCAGCCCTGTCACACGGGTAAAAAGATGTCCGAATGTCATCGGAATCATTCCCGGAATAAGGACTTTCACGCAAGACAGCCCGTTTCGTTTGATTTCCGGTGTCGTCTGGTCCACCACAATCACTTCCAGGTTCAAATCACGAAACACTTGAAGAATATCCAGCAAATCATCGGTTAAATCATCATGCGTTGTCTTCGGCTTGAATTGATCTTCATAGGTTCGCAATGGCCGAGCTTCATCCAATAAAAATTGCAGCCGATCCTCCGCTTGCGGCAAACTGTACAGCATGGAATGGTCCTCCATCTGCCGTACCAAAGACGAATCATCCAACATTCTCAAATACTTTTCACGGTTCGCCTCAAATTTTTCATCCAACGACATCAGCATGCCGGCCAACTCGTGAATCGCTCCTTTTGTCGCCCGGACCGGATCCGGATGAGCTCCGGCTGCACAGATTATATTCACGCCTTTTTGTTTTCTGTTTTTCGCGATCGCCCACACACTTGGAATCCCGTTTTCCGTTGTTGAATTAAACAAATGCAGATCAAACCCTGCCACAGCTTGCATACGGTCGACCATCAACCCCAATTCTTGATCATTGGCGGAATAAGGATCAAGCCGCGGAATCTGGAGCTGTGCGTACCAGGTCATCAGGAAAGAATCGCGTTCCACCACTTCCAGGATTCCATAGAAAATGGCCTCCTCCAACGTCCCGCCAAGCGCGCATCCATTCGAATTTTCATAGACAAAGCCCTTCCCATAGTCCAAACCATAATACGCGAGAAACTCTGGAACTAAAATCGGACGCTCCTGCAAAAATGAATAACCCCATACCCAATTCATCGATTGATCAGGATTAAACGGTTTAAACGGAAAACCACGCTTCCCATACTGTTCCTTCGAATATACACCTACCTTAACAGGATTGAGTGCTTGCCCCTGCAGATTACGGAAGCTGTCATGAATCACCGTCTTTTTTCCGCGTGGTGACATTCCACAATGGCGTTCAACCCCCTCCAAAATCGCGGTTAATTCGCTTACCGCATATGAATGGGTACGCCCGGCAGTTCCCTCGTCCCCCGTGAACAGCGGCAGATTTACACTGGCATCTGCAAACGGCGATACGAGATCGACCATTTTACGGTTCAGAAAACCGGTCCGGGAATCGAGGTAATCCTTGGCAAGAACTTTTTTCAGGTCATCCATTGGCCGGCAGCGATAACTGTCGGGGCTGACCTTTGGACTTGGCTGCAGCGATATTCGCGACGCCTCCGGTGAATCATCAGGTAATTGTCCGCAAACGGGACAAAACGGGTCGGGCAGAAAAAAGTGAATTGAGCTCTTCAACGTTTTCAGACTGATTAAAAACAGGTGTCCTTCCGAAAGCGGTCTGCCCCCTTCCAATATCCTCTGTGCTTCAGACACGATGAAATAAGCTACCTGCAAAAGTCCCGTGCGTGATGCCCACGTGTCCGTTGGTATTCCCCCTTGTGATGCCATCCTCTTTTGCAGCTCCCGCATCTCCTTGCGGTCGCGTCCAGCCATCAAGCGCCTCATATCCGCACATCGTGAGCAGCCAGGCGCATGGGGCCGAACGAACGGCCCGATTACTCCCTCACCGAATGAAACAAAGCCCCGAAGCCAAGGAATGCCGAGTGACTGGAACATCTCTTCAGCCTTCTCATGGATAGGCTGAAGCCAGGCGTCGCTTAAGACCAGTGCTAAATTCGCCGCTTTTGTTACCCCAGCCTCGACATCGGCCTGACGAACGACCTCGTATTGGCTGGACAGTTCTTCACTTACTCGCTTTGCCAAAAACCCTTCTCCGACAATCACCACGACAGCGCTCATCTGGATGACTCCTCCCTCAACGCCACACCAAACACCCCTGCCAGGTGGTCTTTTGAAAACTGCTCCAGCTCCAGTTCACAGACGAGGAGCTTCTTGCGGTTCTGTTTTAACACCTGCATGGCTGACTGTAAAACCTCTATGTTTACAGTCTCTTCACATGCGGGAAAAGCAAGATTAAGAATCTCGTTTTCTTTTAATAACAGGGATGAAAGCTCCAGCACTCCTTCCGCAGATGGGATGGATGCTTGGTTCTGGGCTTTTATCAGTGCATGCTGTAATACTTTCCGCAATGCCAGTGTCAGATTCAAGCCTGCACTGCCATACCAAATGCCGCCAGTACGAACCCATACTACAGGAAAACCCGACACATCTTTTCCTAAGCCGATTACCGATGCTCCCTGCATCGCAGACAATGACTGCAAATAGAATTGGCACCGTTCATCTTCTATCACTTCTAACTGCACTTGAAAGACCGGTATCTTCTTGTTCCTTTGTTGCTTGACCAGCTCTTCCATTAAACATTTTTGCAAGCCTCTGCAGACGCCTTCCTCGACCGTTTCCCCAATTCCGACACCCACAAAATCATGTAATCCAACCATTCTGTCCTGCGGTGAAAGCAGATCTGGAAGAAGCAGATCGGCCATTCGTGCCACATACGTTTCAATCCCGGCAAGACCCGCTTCCCGCCTTGCTTCCTCATGTGTCATACCTGTACAGATCATTTCCGGCAGCAGCTCAGCGGGCCCTTCCGACAATGGATCAACAGCCTGAACGCGGCACTGGGCCAGCGGCAGCTGCTTCAAGTCACCCTCCTCCCAAATATGCAAAATCCCTGCTTCCATCGATGTTAATTGATTTAAATAAAGAAGCATTTCACTGGATTTATCTTCACTGGAGCCCCTCTCAAGCCGACGATCAAGATCTTGAATCCATTCAGCTGATGCACGCCCTGTCACCAGTGGATGTGGCATGAACCAATGCCAGTTGCCTTCGAGTGTTTCCAGATCCAAAAAGAAGAGCTGATTCGTCTGTGAAGGTTCGGTCACTCCTGTCACATGTTTGAACCATTCAAACACAATCACATTCGCCAGCATAGCGCCTGCAGTGAAGGAGATGTCGTTCAGCCCTTGATCTTTGCTAATTGCCGCTTTATGTACACGGCGCCACGCAGACTCCCAGCATCCATCAGAGTCCGGATGTACCAAAGGACCTGCCATGCCCGCGTGCTCCACACATATAGCTGGCAGTAAAACCTTCTTCTCCTCCCTGCAAACGGTATGAAGGAAGCGCAGTTCCTCTACATCGCCAGACTGCGACACATACAAAATCGAATCAAAAGGCTTTACAGCTTTCCGCCAGGAACGGACCCCCTCCATCTTCAATGGGACTTCGTCTAGTTCGACCTCAGGGTCCGTTTTTCGGGCATGTATCACAAGCTCCTCCAAACGCCGGCGATTGGTGGGCATTGAGTCCGTAATCAATACATGAAGCTTGGGCAGACCGGATTCAATCAATGCTGAAACAAGCGATACCAAAAAAGGACCGGAGCCCACAGCCAACACTTTCGCCTGGCGGTACGTTTGAAATCGGTAAGCACCCGAATCTACGGAACTTGCCAAAAATTCAATTTGCGATGCATATTTTTTTAGCACCTCATCCGTCAATTGATGCGGGCGATCTTGGCTTATGTCCTGAATAAAGCCATTTTCATGAAGTGTTTCGGCGATTTCAAATATCCGGTTCCGATATTGCTCAGGCAAGCCGCCTGTCAAATCCTCCAGGGTGTGCTCTCCATTGAACATCGGTATCAGTTTCTCCACCCACTGATCGATTCCACTGCCTTTCATACGGAACGAGATTAAATTGTTTCGAAAATACACACCACCCTTTGGATCAGGAAGAAAATACGTATCCCTTTTCACCTTCAAACGCATAGATGGGTCCAAGTTTGTCATTCCGGTCCTCCTAACCAAATGAATTGTCTCGAATTTGGACATTACTTTCATTACCATCCTATGCACCGCAATTTGTATCTTATGTCTAAGCTTATAGAGAAAAAGCAAAGGGATCTTCACCTCAAATGGTGAGATCCCTTTATGAATCTGCCCGAAGCTTTTCTTTAGGCAGTCACAAACCATCTGTTATTCACCATGGCCACCAGAACAACGTCCTCCGCAATTATGGCAGTTCGAGCAGTTATGGCAGTTGGAGCAGTTATGACAGTTGGAACATCTAAAGCAGTTTGAGCATCTAAAACAGTTAAAACAGCTCACACAGTTAAAGCAGCTCACACAGTTGAAACAGCTTATGCAGTTAAAGCAGTTAAAGCATCTGAAGCAACTCGAGCATCTAAAGCCAGCGATCTGCCGAGGGTCAATTTCGTAATGATTTTGTGCGTCCCAAGGAACAGCCTCTTCCGCCTTGTAATCACCAACATTCAAATTTTGAATGTCTTTCTGGAAATCATCATTCATTTGCACAGCCTCCTCCTGTTAATTTAAACAACTGTTCAGTAGGTTTTTTGCGGGTAGTTAACGATAAATAAGAGAAATCAATTACTCCAATCCTAAAATCTTCGCATCTTTTCTCAACAGCCTATGAAATAAAATGGGTTATGGTTCCATACATAATACTTATTTAAGAGAGGGGTTATCCTAAAACCGTGAATATAAAATGATTTTTAAAAAACTAGTTCTGCATAACATGTCCGCTGGGTTGACGATCCCAAACAATTGGCCTATATCAAGGAAAAATCATGACAGAGCCATTTTATTAGCTTAAAATTTTTTAACAAACGAAATATATGTTTGCACGATGATGACGTTTATACATAAGAGCCATTATCCATTGGTCCTTTAGCCCGAGAAAGGGGGGTCTTTTATGAAAAGCATTCGAAACCGTCTATTGCTGATGCTTCTTCTTTTTATCATCGTGCCTTATTTTTTAACGGTCTTCTTCATATATGGCTTTCCAAAAAAAGTGTGGAGCGGCATGAACTTGAAAACAGCCGGGAGCAAATGCAAAGGAATGCGGATGAACTGGATCAATATTTTGATGATATGGTCAATCTCCCCTATGTCCTGTACCGAAATCCGGATTTATTCAGGATCTTCGAGCACGGGTTTGAAGATTCCATTTATCTTGATCAGTCCTCCATGGAAAAAAGCATGGAGACCTTCTACCTCATGAGAAAGGAAATCCGCCAGCTGCGGTTTTATATCGCCAAGGATCAAGAATCGTTTACGGTTTATAATGCCACTGTCAGTACACGTAAACATCAGCCGCACTTATTAAAGCAGAACCCTATGAAACAACTTTATAACTCCGAGCAAAAGTACATGATTGAGCCGCCGCATCGGCTTGAAAACTACAATAACGTGGCGATCGTTCCCCAATCCGACCAAACGATTGACGCTTCATCATAAGATTGTCGATGTCCTATCCAGCAAGTTTCTCGGGATGATGACGATGGATATCGACTTAGGCCCCTATTCACGCATTGTAGAAAAATTGGAAAAGAAAGATGGCGCCTCTGTCCTGCTGATTGATTCCGATAACCATATTATGTACGCAAATGATTCTGCTCTTATTGGCAAATCGGTTCCTTCCCATTTAAAAAAGCAAATAAGCTCGGCAAGCGGGAAAACCAACGAAAACATTCTCTTCTCCAAACCTTATCAGGTCCACTCGACCAATGGAAACTGGTGAAGATTACGCCAAGTGATGTCCTGTTCGCCAATGTGAGGAATACGGCTTATACCAATATTCTGATTGGATTGGGTCCGATCCATAGAAGGCGGAAATATGAACGTTTTTTTTGATACCGGCAGGAATGATGAAATTGGCCATTTGGAAACGCATATTAAAGAAATGATGAACCGGATCAACCTCCACATTGACCGTGAATATAAACTTGACAATGCATACATTCGTTGAAAGCAAGGCGCCATTTAATCCTAGCAAGCGGACAGTGCATTTAAAAATCCTTGTTGATAAGACGAGTATTGAAGTGTTTGTTGATGATGGGAAAGTGGTTCATTCGAACTTGATTTCTCCTGACTATGAGGATGAAAGTATTACGCTTTACTCTGATGGAGGCACAGCTGCTTTCTCCAATCTTAAAATAAAGCATATAAAATCCAGCCGTTGAATACGATTAAAAGATAAAAACGCCAAACCTTGATCAGCCAAGGTTTGGCGTTTTATTATCCTACACATACAACGAGAGAGCATTTAACTTGTTATCTTTTTCTAAAGGCGTATGATTGTTAAAGTACTTATGTCAAGGAGGCACGACTATGAAACAGCTTTCGCGGCCGCAAACCATCCTGCTGCTCACATTTCTTGTGATGGTATGGGGTATCAATTGGCCATTATCCAAGATCGCACTTAACTATACACCGCCATTATTGTTTGCCGGAATTCGAACGATTCTGGGCGGCCTTATTTTACTTATTTTTGCACTTCCAAGATATAAAAGCCTTCGTTTTAAAGAAACATGGCATTTTTACTTCATTTCTGCTTTTTTTAACATCATCCTTTTTTACGGTCTTCAAACGGTAGGTCTCGGGTTTGCACCAGCAGGTTTGTTTTCGGCCATTGTCTTCATTGAGCCCGTGCTGCTTGGGATTTTCTGTTGGATTTGGCTTGGCGAATCGATGTATGGATTAAAAATGATTGGGTTGATCCTTGGCTTCGCAGGTGTTGCGATTATAAGTGCAAGCGGATTTACAGGTGATATTTCGGCTCTTGGCATTATTCTAGCTCTTGGCTCTGCATTAGGCTGGGGATTAGGCACGGTTTATGTCAAAAAGACAGGTGATCGTGTTGATTCCATTTGGATGGTTACCGTACAGCTTATTATTGGGGGGCTTTTCTTATTAAGTGCAGGCTCCGGATTTGAGAGTTGGTCAAATATCCGGTGGGAAATGCCATTTATAGCTAACCTGTTATTCATCTCTACCTTTGTCATTGCCTTTGGCTGGCTGGCTTTCTTTACACTCGTCGGTTCAGGTGAGGCGAGCAAAGTCGGATCATTCACTTTCCTGATCCCGCTAATCGCAATTCTTTGCAGTTCTTTCTTATTAAATGAAAATATTACACTTAATCTTGTAGTCGGTCTGTTATTTATCGTCATTAGTATTTTGTTTGTAAATATGAAGCTAAAATCAAAAATGGTAAATAAAAGTGTTTAACTGCGTGGTATTTTCCAACAGAATCATAAAACAAATAGAAACAAGGGAACACATCAGGTGCTCCCTTGTTTCTATTATGGCAAAAAGCCATTAGAATCTATGCAGATTTAGCTTCCAGCTGTCTGCGTGGAGAGTTCCACATCTCTGCCCATTTTTTCACAGCGGCCACCATAATGATGACTCCGAGGATCAGCATAATTACGGACAGAACGGCATTAAGCATGTTGTAGCCTGGGTTATCCGGGTTTAGATAAACATTTTTGACCATCCAGTAACCGGCATAATTGACGGTGACAAAGAGATAGGCCAGGGGAACAAGGCAAGTGAGCATATATCTTCTCTTATCGGCCATTTTTAAAATGACCGTGGCACCAATAATTAATCCAATCGATGCCATCATCTGATTCGATACCCCGAACAGCGCCCAGATCGAGCCAATATCCCCTGAATAGAGAAGATATCCCCACATGAAGCAGGCAAGCGCACTGGCGATAATCGATCCAGGAACCCAATCCGTTTTCTTCAGCGGCTTATAAAATTCGCCAAAGAAATCCTGGATCAGGTAACGGGCCACGCGAGTCCCTGCATCGATCGCTGTTAAAATAAACACTGCTTCAAACATGACCACAAACTGAAAGAAGTAGGCTGAGAGCTTGGCGAACCAAGGAATTCCCGTAAAGATGTACGTCATCCCGACTGCAAGCGTTACCGCACCGCCTGTTCTGCCTTCCAGATTCAGACCGATTTCACGGCTGAGTTCAGGCAAATTAACGACATCCATCCCCAATGTTTTAAATACCTCAGGAGTGGAGTTGATCGCAAAATAGTCAGCCGGGTGAAGCGCTGTCGCTGCAATTAAAGCCATAATGGCAACCAGACATTCAACGAGCATTCCGCCAAATCCGACGACCTTAATATCCGACCATTTATCAAGCATTTTAGGTGTCGTACCTGAGCCCACAAAGGCGTGGAATCCGGATATCGCTCCACAGGCAATCGTAATCGAGATAAATGGCCAGACCGGGCCGGCTAAAATCGGACCGCCGCCATCAATGAATTTTGTAAAAGCCGGGAATTCAATCGATGGGTTAATAATGAAGACACCGATAATCAAGGCAATGAATACACCGATTTTCATAAAACTGCTTAAGTAATCCCTTGGTGCGAGCAGCAGCCAAACCGGCAGCGCTGCGGCAAAGAAGGCATATATAGGTAAAATGACCGCTAGCGCTTTTGTATCAAGCGTCAGCCAGTCCCCAAGAACGGTCCCTTGAATCTGGGGTCCCATAAAGACACCGACCATGAGTAGAATAAACCCGACCGTAGAAGTGAATTTCAAATTGCCGGTTTTTTTATAAACGATACCGACTCCCATCGCGATGGGAATGGTAATGCCGACAGCAAATGTACCCCATGGATTGTTTTCAAGCGCATGCAGAACAACCATGGACAGCCCCGCCATCGTAATCGTAATGATAAATAGCATTGCTAGGCCTGTACAAAACCCAGCTACAGGACCCAGTTCATCTTTCGCTACTTCCGAAAGTGATTTCCCTTTTTTGCGCATGGAGGCAAACAATACAACCACATCATGGACAGCTCCGCCCAGTACTGCACCGATCAAGAGCCAGAGCAGCCCTGGCAGATATCCGAATTGAGCTGCTAATATTGGACCTACGAGCGGTCCTGCAGCGGCAATCGCGGCAAAGTGATGTCCGAATGACACCCATTTATTCGTTGGAACATAATCCTTGCCATCGTTTAATTCATGTGCCGGGGTTGGCTTAGAATCATTTAATTTCATGACTTTTGCAACCATAAATGTTCCATATAACCGATAAGCAATCATTAATATGCAAATGGATCCAATAACAATTGTAACCGCATTCAATTCATTCTCCCCCTCTGCCTTCATTGAGTTTCTGTAAACTTTATCTTACTAAATGAAAACGCTCACACAGGGTTTTCATTTTAAAATGCAGAAATAAGGAGATGAATGACAGAATCCCACAGCTGGCTTACAGCGTTTAAAAGCCAAAATGCTCTTTAAGATCCTTTGTAAAGGTACGGCTTACGGGTATTTTCTCCCCATCCTTCATGATCAGGTTATAGGTGGAGTGAAACCAGGGCTGGATTTCCACAATTTTATCCAAATTGACTAAATACCCACGATGCACTCGAATGATGGATTTCTGATGAAGCTTCCTCTCAAATGTGATCAACGGGTCATTTACCTGATATCTTTGTTGATCCGTCACAATCACCGTTCTTCCTTCAATTGCCCCTATATATACAATTTCATGGACAGGAATCAAAACGATCCGCTCATCAACTGTCACCGCCAACTTATCATTCCGTTTACCAATCGACAGCCCTTGATCCAGTGATGAACTGGTTCCATTATCTTTGCCCTTGATCACTTTCTCCAATTTTTCTACCGTTTGCAGGACTCTGGTTTCATCAAATGGCTTCATAATATAATCTATGGCTTGTAGATCAAATGCCTTAAGTGCGTATTCATCATATGCCGTTGCAAACACAATTTCCGGACGCGGCTCGAGATCCATTACTTTTTCTGCTAAATCCAAGCCGCTTTCATCAGCCAGTTGAATATCCAAAAAAATCACATCGATCTGTAATCCGTGAATTTGGCTCAAAGAATTTTCTATGGAGTCACCTTCTCCCACAATTTCCACTTGCTTGCTTCTTTTTAGCAGATACGCCAGTTCATCTCTGGCTAACGGCTCATCATCAACGATAAATGCCTTAAACATTTCTCTCACTCCACTTGTTTTGGGTTAAAGGCAGGATCATGGTAACCTTTGTACCTGAATCTTGTTCACTTTCGATTTGGAAGGAACCTTCCAGACCGTATATCTCTTTCATGCGCTTTCGAATGTTCCATACAGCTGTCCCGGTCCCTTCTTCGGATTGAACCGTTTCAGTACCAAGCGATTTCATCAGGGGCTCAGGAATTCCCTTACCATTATCCTCCGTTGTCAAAATCATTTTGTTGCTGTCTGTATAGGCTGTCACCGTTACTCTTCCTTGTTTCCTATTCGAAAACGCATGGCGAATCGCATTTTCCACTAAAGGCTGAAGCGTAAACGGAGGAATCAGGACCTTGTTCAGTGCTGGATGGATATCAAAATCCACCTGGTACTTGTCTGGAAAACGAGCTTGCTCGAGCGACAGATAAGCCTCAACGTGTTCAATTTCTTTTTCCAGCGGAATCAGCAAATGCCTCGCACCCTGCAGATTACTGCGAAAGAATACCCCTAATTTGATAAGGAGCTTCCTCGCTTTTTGTGCGTCCGTCCGAACCAGGCTTGAAATGGTATTAATGGCATTAAACAAAAAATGCGGGTGAACCTGTGCCTGCAATGCTTTGATTTCTGCATCCTTCAATAATTTCCGCTGTTGTTCTGCCTCTGCCAGCTCCAGCTGTGTAGAAAAAAGCCTGCTCAAGCCTTCCGCGAGCTCGTACTCCACCTGATCCAGCTTATTTTGATTTACAAAGTAAAGCTTCAGCGTTCCAACCGTTTCTCGATGAACCTGTAAAGGAACAACGATCGCCGCTTGCAAAGGGCAATTTTCACGATAACATCGGATTTCATCTGTTGACCTGGCAATCAAAATTTTTCCATGATCAAGCACTTCTTTCGTTAATTGGGTTGCCATATGCTGTCCGGGTTTATGATGGTCTGAGCCTGCACCGGCATGAGCGAGCACCTGATCCTTATTCGTTATCGAAATAGCATCCGCTTTTGTACCTTCTAAAATAATGTTCGCGGCCTCACCGCAAGAATGAAGGGTTAAACCCTGGCGGAAGAAGGGAAGTGTTTGCTGGGCAATCTCAAGCGCATTGTGGGTTTGAAGCGCGCGCGTACGCTCTTCTTCCATTAAAATGCTCTGGATGATCAATATAAAGATCAGCGTGCCGAGTCCATTGATGGAAATCATGGGAAACGCGATCACCTCGACCAGATGATAAGCCGCTTCATACGGCCTCGCAATGAGCAATATAACCCCCATTTGGATGCATTCCATCAGGATTCCTATGGCTACTGCTCCCCAGGGTGAATGGTTCCTTCCTATTATTCCATAACGCCGCCCAAGAAGGCCCGTAATAAATCCAGCCAAAATGGTTGAGACCGCACATGCTTCAGCCGTAAATCCGCCGAGCGTCAAACGATGTATACCTGCAATTAATCCTACACCCAAACCCACAATAGGTCCTCCCAGCAAACCGCCGATCGCCACCCCCATAATGCGGGTGTTCGCGATCGCCGCATCATAATCCACATCCGCCTGCCAGGTCTGAGAGATTATGGTCCCATTGTGTATTTCTATACCGGTATAGTTGCTAATGATTCCGAAAGCCCCAAATATGCCGATCAGAATCATTTTCTCTTTTTTATCATGCTCTTGGTGAACAATTTGACGGAATGACCTCATTCTGGAAAGCAAAAAAGCCACCATAACGAGAACGCCCGCCCGCTCAAGCATTAAGGGCAACAGCTCAAACAGTTTAATCCCCTCCTCCTGGAAAAACAATTGAAAAGTTTGTAAGCTATATTTAGTATTTGTCCATTTTAGCAGACTTACCGCTTTCATCCTAAAAAGAGTTTATTTCCTTATGATAACTAGTTCTCACTTTACGTAAAATATCATTTCCCTATTTTCTAAAGCGTGAGAGGCGGCTATAATAGATTAGTGGGAATTCCAATCCAAAACGAATAGAAAAGAAGCTGACTGAAATATACTTCTGCTGTATGGCAAGTAAATGATTCGTTAAAAACGAAAGAGGTTATTTTGTGAATACAACATTCTCATCGATAGAAACGTCGAAAACAAAAGCATTAGTCATCAGTGCACTTTTCATCGCATTGACCCTTGTAGCTACCATGTTCATTAACATAAAACTCCCGATAATGGGTAACGGAGGATTAATCCATCTGGGTAACGTTCCTCTATTTATTGCAGCTTTTGTTTTCGGCAAAAAAACAGGAGCCATTGCAGGCGCCTTCGGAATGGCCTTATTTGATTTGATCTCCGGATGGACAGTGTGGGCACCGTTTACATTCTTTATAGTAGGAGCAATGGGTTTTTTAGCCGGACTCATATCCGAAAAGGTACCCGGCAAAAGAGTGGCTGTAAACTCAATGGCAGTCGCCGCAGCCCTTATCATTAAAATCATAGGCTACTATTTTGCAGAAGTTATCCTTTACAGTAACTGGATCCAGCCTTTCGGATCAATCCCCGGAAATTTTATGCAGGTGGTAATAGCCGGTATAATTGTCGTACCACTTGTAACACGCATAAAGCAAAGAGCTATATAGATAGGAGTTGCTCATTTCGCAGCGAAGGAACCCTATAGAGCAGTTACTTTGAAAAAAGACTGCTTTATGGGGTGTTTTTTGTAAAACGATTTCCATCCAGTTCAGTAAACGATACAGAAGGTTCAAAAACAGGAGCTGTTCGTCACACTTAACTTCGCCTAGCAATAAAACAACTTATGTTAGAATAAATGCTGCTTCAAACTCAAGGCGGCGAGACTTTCTGCCTTCAACTTTACAAATCAGGGCAACTTAGGAGTGTATGTAAGCATGAACAAAAAAGATATAGCACAGATTCGAAAACAATTTAAAAAAGATAATGATTTACTCAAAATCTCTCAAATTTTTAATGTCTATATTATGAAGGAATCAAGTGAGGTTTATCATCACCAGAATCAACCTTTTGAAATGCTCGACCCAGACCAGCAGGAGTTATTTATGAATAACTTTAAAAAATTACTTGGCGGAAATTTAGATGAGAAGCTCTTTGAACTAAAATTTCAAAGGGATGCTGACAATAACAGTCAGCTCATTTTGCATCAGGGATTACTCAGCACTGATGTGGAAGACTGGAAAGAGCGAATGCTCCAGATGGTAGGTAAAATGCTTTTAAACCGGCAATATGAGATGGATATTGTCATTACATTCATTCGTGGAGAATATTTTAAGCCAACGAGACGCCGAAATGGAGATTCTGAAGAAAGTGAACGCGATACCGTATACTCTCATCCCTTTATTCTGTGCAGTATCAATAATACTCAAGAACCAAAAAAAGAACTGCTTTTTGACTATGTTGAAAAACAGTTCAAATACAATTTTGTTGTTGACCCCATTATCAACCTCAATACGCCAATCGCTGGCTTTCTGTTTCCTTGTTTTACCGATAATGCAGCAGATGTCAACCACATTCTCTATTCGGCGGGAAAAGTCCATGAGCCTGATCATGAATTCATAGACCAAGTTTTAAACGGCGAAGAGACGATGACTGCAAAAGATGATAAAACCGTTTTTGAAGAAATTATTAAAGACGTAACAAGAGATCAATTAAATACTTCCACACTCTCAAATGTATATGAAGAAATTAACCGTATTCTCGAAGAGAATGAAGAGGAAGAACACCCGAAATTAGACTCCAAGGACGTCGAACGGGTATTAAAGATGAGCGGCATTGAAGACATAAGTGCGGAAAAGGTAGAATCCGCCTTCAAAAATGTGATTGATGATGACAAATATGAGATAAAAGCAAGCAGCGTCGTACCGAAGTATACTTCAAAATCGATTAAAATCAACACGAAAATAGCTAACATTTCGATTAGTCCACAGGATTTGAAGTACGTCAAACAAGTTCATCTCAGCGGCAAGCGCTACCTCATGATCGAAGTGGAAGAAGATACGGTCATCGAAGGCTTTACGATGATTCCGGAGGCTTTTGATGAAAACTAGGGAAGTAATATACAAAACACCAGTTATCCAAAAATAGTAAATGATACTTCCCTTTTGGATAAGGGGGAAAGCTGAAGCGCACCTTACAACACATTACATAAGCCGCCCAAAAACTAGAACTACGCTACAAACTCAGCACAACACGTAAAACCTGAACTGCCACACACATAATGCCTAAGCGAAAGGCATGGCCAAAAACAGTGACCCGTTTCACTTACGGCTTGAAATAATAGAGACACCCTAATAGGGTGTCTTTATCTATGCTTTTGATTTGTCATTATCTTAGCCAATAGCAGTTTATCCAATTTTCCCCAATACGGATTAATCCTCTATATGTAAGCCTGCTTTTACCGCTCTCTAAGAGTTCCTCCTACCCGATAGGTTTGGTTCAGTAATATACTGTTTTTGTATTTATAAAAAGAAAGGGAGAGCAGCAATGGGAAAACAAGTATATATTATGCATGGATACGGAGCTTCACCGGCCAATCATTGGTTCCCTTGGCTAAAAGAAAAATTAATAGCAGATGGTCATCAAGTCGTGGTGCTTCACATGCCAAATTCGTCTGATCCCAAGATCGAAGAATGGATGGAAACATTAGCTGATTCAATAAAGGATTTAGATAACAACACTTATTTTGTAACACATAGCTTAGGTTCTATCACACTATTGAATTATCTAGAACAATTAGATCCGCTTCCAAACTTCGGAGGTTTTATCCTTGTTTCCGGCTTTTCTGAACCATTATCAACATTACCTTCACTAAACCCTTTTACAGTAAAAAAGGTGGATTTTAAAAAAATAATTTCTGCCACTGATTCACGTGCTGTTATTGCTGCAAAAGATGACTATATTGTTCCTTTGCAGTTAAGTCAAAATTTATCTAAACAATTGGATACATCGTTTTATCCTGTTGAAAAGGGTGGTCATTTTCTGGAGGATGATGGTTTCATTACTTTCCCATTAGTTTATGATGTTTTAAATAAAATGATGAAAACTCCATAAATAATGGGGGTGTCATCTTTTCGTGACACCCTATTTTCACCTTGCAAAAACAACAAAAAAGAGGCTTTCCACCAGTTTGCTCCACTCATGGAAAACCTCTAATTTTTTTAGCCAAGTGTTACCTTTAGCTATTTAATCAGGCTCAAATCCTTTATATATCAAGGATTTAAGGGCTTCCTTACATCATGCCGCCCATATTTTAATTATACTTCACAAAGATTCCTTTTGTTTTGTTCATGTAGATACAGTTAACATATCCCATCACACTAAACAAATTAAGTTCATATGAATTTGAATTCAAACAAAATTTTAGTGATTTTTTTGTTATTTTTCAAAAAATAACAGGTTACACTTAAATGATAAATGATTAGTTTTTTGGATTAATATGAAAAACCTTAAGAACTTCATCACCAAAGTAATTAATTACCTTTATAGCAATTTTACCTGTTGTTGGTCTTTTAAATTCTCTACTTTTTGTTGAATGTATTGAATCTAATACATGTGAATCTATATCTGCTTTTAACGCCCTTTTTAACTTCTCTAGTTGTTTATCATTTCCTAAAAAGTAGGCATGACGAACAAAAAAACTTTCTCCATTATATGAGGTATCAATAAACCAACAGGCTATATCCTCTGTGGAGCTACTTCTTATGTGTCCCGTAGTGGGATCGAAAATATCTAATCCCTTAATTTCCAAAGCTATCATTTCATTATTTTCTATAATTTCAATGTCAGGTTCCCCAAACACTGTAAATAAATTAGCTGCTCCCGTTTTTTTAAGATAATCATTTCCAATCATTAAATCTGGATTCATTCTTGTAATTAATATGTTCAATCTACCATAACTTTTTACTTCTTCACCTATATTCGGATCAAATGCAAAACCACAAACTACTAACAAATCAAAGCCAATACCTTTAATTGCTTCTTTTGCCGCTTCTCTAATTAATTCGGGGCCAACTGTTCCGTTTTCAGGACCTATACATATACCAACACGCTTAGTAACGCCGTTTTCTAAATACTCCCCCTCAGAATGGATAAATACTCCTGGAAAAGGTTCTAAAAATGAAAAAGACAATCTTTCGTTTTTTTTAGTATTTTGAACTCCTGCTATTTTAAGGTTTTGAATAATGGTTTGTTCAAATTGTCCGTTACTTGAAACATTTTTCCCTTGAATTTCTGTTAAAGACTGTTCCTCTTCTTCTGATATAACTCTATGAGGAGAGATGCTTTCAACAGTGAAAGGACCCGATACCCTAATTTTCTTTTTATTTTCATAAGGATTATTAAAAAGAATTTTCACATCAGATTTTTCAATTATTAGTGAATTAAGCTCTTTATTTTTTTCTTTCGTTTTATCCCAGAATAAATTTAAAATACTTTTCGACTCTTCACTCCAGCTTTCTTCTGCATTTTCTGGAACATTCCAAAAATCAAATTGCTTCCCAAGGTTTTGTCCCAATAATTTCACTAGATTATTTAACTCTTCATTATATTTATCAGATATTTCATCTATTTTTTCATTATTAGTCATCGATGAAAGTGTTATATGCGGGGCTCTTTTATAAACGAATCCCTCGGATACATCTTTGTTAGTTTGTTTATTAATAGCTTTTTTACCGCTAATTCTTACTTCTTTTTCAACACCTTCTTTTGAATCAACTAACAAATAGTAGGGGTATTTAGCAGTCATCATTCTTGTTCTAGCTAAAGTTAAAGCGACTCTGCTTGTATCTATTCCAATCCACCTACGTCCCCATTGTTCAGCCACAAAAGGAGTTGTACCGCTGCCACAGGTAGGGTCTAACACTAAATCTCCTGGGTCAGAAGACATTAATATACATCGTTTAATTACCTCTGTATTAGTTTGTACTACATATACTTTATTATCAGCTCCCACTGTGTCGAACCAAGGAGCAGTCAAAGTCTTTGCAGGGTTTTCATCTGCATACATTATATATGTTAGACGGTTTCCTTCCACCTGCAATCTGCGCATTTCCTTTAATCTGTTCATACCTTTAAGTGTTGTTGCATAGCCGTTCTTAGGGTGAGTAAATGTTCTCCCACCAAATTCATAATTAAACATTCCCGAATCCATTTTCCCAGACGGTTCTAATGATTTTAATCTATAAACTCTTGCACCATCTGGTAATAGCGAATGATTATCGATTTGTTTTTTAGTCATTCTATGTCTAGTTCCATCAGGCAATTCATACCAACAATGATGAAATTCACCTTCAACATTCTGATTTAAATATAGTTGTCTATACTTAGCATAAGGTT
Source organism: Fictibacillus sp. NRS-1165 (assembly GCF_050468105.1). Classification (NCBI taxonomy): domain Bacteria; kingdom Bacillati; phylum Bacillota; class Bacilli; order Caryophanales; family Fictibacillaceae; genus Fictibacillus; species Fictibacillus sp. NRS-1165. Next base: position 5,955 of record NZ_JBDPNU010000033.1, on the reverse strand, counting down.
TACCATCACTGTCAAATTTATTTTTAGCATACCATATGATGTAATCTGCCATCTGTTCTAAAAAATTCGCACCAAAAGGCATAGTCTTTTTCCTAAAAGGTATTATAGCTATAAAATTTTCCCGTCCATATACTTCATCTAAAATACTCCTGACTAAATGTACATTCTCATCACTAATTTGAACAAATATGCTCCCCGATTCAGTGAGGAGTGTTCTAGAAACCATTAACCGGTCTCTTAGATAACTAAGATAAGAATGAACCCCTAATTCCCAAGTATCTCGATAAGCTCTAATTTGTTCAGGCTGTCTGGTCAGATGCTCAATTTTACCATCTTTTACTACCTTACTCCTGGTATCTATCTGCCAATTTGAATCAAATTTAATACCATAAGGTGGATCAAAAAATATAGTTTGTACTTGGCCATTTAATCCTTCTTTTTCAGCTAAACTATTCATTACTATAAGAGAGTCTCCAAGAATGAATCGATTACTCCAATTTTGTTCGTGTTCATAAAATTCAACTAAATCCTCAAACTCTAATCCTTCAAAATCAGAGAAAAGTTCAAACTGTTTTTCTGAATCATTTTCATATGTTTGATTTCTCAATCCTTCAATAATCGCTTGGGGATGGATCTTTTCATGAATATATATCGGAAATTCAGGTACAATAAGTGGTTCTTTATCTTGCTCATCCTTGCCTCTCCAAACCAATTGAGGATCTTTTACACTGTTTCTAGGATACAATGTGCTAGTTTGTGAATTATTGTTCTGCTGCATAAAATTTCTTAATTCACCTGTTGGTATATTTGACCTTTTTTTATTATGTTTAATTGAATCAATCCGACTCATTTTCCTTAACCCCCATAATGAATACTACCGGCTAACTGAGAAATTAAATTTCTAATTTCATTTTTCGGTTGTCCCCATGGATCTTCTATTTCTATAAAGCCCCATTGCCCAAATTGTTTATAATTATTAACTGAAGGAACCCATAATTCTTTAGCAGTGGCCACTTTTATTTTTTTATCATCTTTTTTATACCCAGTAACTTCTATTATTAAGTTTAATACCTTATCATTTATCAAAAATTTCGCTATAAAATCAGGAATATAATTTTTTGACAATCCATTGATAGTATATGGAATAGTAAAACCTAAATTTTGATTTTTTACATAAGATATTACTTCAGGCATTTCTTCCAAAGTTTGAGCCATTTTTTGTTCCCAAGAGTTTGTATCTGCAACTACATGTGTAATATGACACTTATTTGGATCGGTAATATATACTGGTTTAGATGTAAAAAAATCTACTCCCTTTGTAGATCCCCAAGACTCGTAAGGTTTAAGAATAGGCAGTAAGAGTTTATCCCCTTTTTCTGAAGAAACAATAGACAAGTATATTCTATCAACTGCACGGTGTGCTAATTCTGTTAATAATAAAAGTTGTGGAAATGTGTTATCCTTACAGACCAAACATTCATTTAACCATTTTTTTGTTATTTGCAAAAGCTGTGGAAATAGCCAATGTTTTCTGTCTTCAATATCTTCCTCGAAATATTTTTCTAAAATCAATTTTGCCAGTTTAAAAATAATTTCTTGTAGTCTTCTATCAGCTAGATCCTTTAAATTATGAATACTAGATTCTCCAACTATAGGAGCATTTTCAGTAGTAGTTGGAAGGTCTAGCGTTGTTAAAACCATTATTGAGTGTTCATTAAAATTTATAGATAGTCGTTTATCAGGTAGATTATATCTGTATCCTGCTAACTTAGGAAATTCAATGATACAGCTATCTCTTTCTTCTACAGTATATACGTGTGTTTGTTTCCTAACAATTGTCGGCTTGTTTATAACCCCGTTTGTTGGAATAAAGGAAAAAGGAACCCCATAAACCTCAGCATATTCCGGATCAAACATATCTTTTTCATTAGGTATATAATTTGTCCTTCTTAAGGCTCGCCCTACAACTTGCTCACATAATAATTGAGAACGAAATGCTCTTACACCAAGAATATGTGTCACATTGTTTGCATCCCATCCTTCTGTTAACATTGATACAGAAACAATACACTTAACAGATTCTCCGAGTTTACCCCTTTTACCAACAGTGTTCATTACTTCCCGTAATAGTTCCTCATCAGTAACTTTGTTAACATCTCTTCCAGGAAAGCGTAATTTATATTCCTTTTTAAATTCCTCAATTTGATGCTTTGCCACTTCTTTAAATTCTAGTGATAAGGATTCTCCTGTTTCTAGTTGTTCACTATCTACTAGTATGGTGTTTAGTGTACTACTCCATTGGCCTGCCTCTTCATTACTAAAAATGGGTAATTGTCCAGGAACAACTATACTTCCCCCGTTTTTCAGTCTTTTTTCCCAACCTGAAATATAATCGTAAACCAATTTTGATACTGTAGTATTATTACACACTACAATAAAAGCAGGTGGTGAAAAAGTAGAAGAGTCATTTTCTAAACTCTTTTGCCATTCATCATAGTATTGTTTATAGTTTCCGTATAAACTTAGTAATGCCGCCTCCAATTTGACTGGTAGTTTAGGTTCTCCTGAAATAATATTTTGCTTCCTTCCCTTTCGTGGTAGATCATCTTTTATGTTGATCCATAAATTTCTATAAGTTAAATGCTCACCAACAAGTGAATTGTCTGATACAGGTACTCTGGGTACTTTTACAATTCCACTTTCAATGGCATCAATTAAGGAAAAATCAGAAACAACCCAGGGAAATAACTTGCCTTCTGAATAACCTGATCCTTTCAAAAAAAATGGCGTTGCTGATAAATCAACAACCGATTTTATACCTATTGTTTTATTAATATGTTCCAAACCATTGAACCAAATTTTAGCTTCTTGATTTCTTCTATTAACTTCATCTTTTTCTTCAACATCTTCAATATCTTCATCAGTATTTGGTTTCGAATGGTAACAATGATGTGCTTCATCGTTAATAACCATAATATTTTTTGCGTTTCCAAAATCTCGACAAACTCTATGCACCATCTCTTCAGGCATTTCTTTTATATATCCATTTTCGCTTTGTCCAGACATAATCTTAGCTAATTTACTCGCATCACTTTTGTCTTTTAGCATGAAATTATGATAGTTCGTTATAACAATTTTTGCTTTATTCAGATTTTCCCATAATTCTAGTGGAAGTATATCTCGCTCTAAATAATAATTTTCTTTATCGTTCGGTAGAATAACTCTTAATCTATCCCGTATTGTTATACCTGGAGTAACAACTAAAAATGAGCTGGTAAAACGACTATCAAAAGGGTTATTTAATTTATTTAATGTTTGCCAAGCAATAATCATTGCAATAACAACTGTTTTACCTGTTCCAGTTGCCATTTTAAATGCTATTCTATAAAGAGAGGAATTAACAATTTCTTGTTCCTTTCTAAGCTTTTCATCAATAAATTTATCATTGTATCTCTTTGCAACTTCCACAATATAAATTAATGTTTCAACTGCCTCTTTTTGACAAAAAAAGAGCTTCTTTTCCCTATGAGCATTATTCCAGTACTCTAATAAACGCAGGGTGGTTCTAGTTACTCCAACATATCCACCTTGTCTCCATTTATTTACTTTTTCTCTAATTGTATTTATAAATGTGTGCTCTGTCTGTACAAAGGTGTCAAGCAACCCATCTTGAAACATTGTAATTTGTTCTTCATCTAATTTAGCAGCAACTTTTTTGGGCGAAGGTATTGGGACAAAATATGAACTATTTCTTCTACTTTTTATGATAGTATTTGTAATTCCCTCATTATCGAAATAAAAATGTTTTTTTGGTTCACTAAATGGTGAATTAAGTACAGGATTATTAATCACTACCTGTTTCAATTTCTTTCCCCCTAAATAGGTATTATTAATTACAGTATAACATGATAGAGTGATTACCTAAATTAACGGAGAGGATTGAAGTTTTTCAATTTTAGACAGAATATAGTTTAGGATGCTCTTTCAGCCCTTTAAACGGCATTTAAATATCCTTATAAAAACAGGAACATACATTCCTTTTTCGTGGTATATACTTTAGAAAGGAGTGATGAAGATGAGGATTCTTGATCGAGGTGCAATTAAATGGCGGCTATGATGCTACCTGAAGATGTTAAAGAGTTAAGGAAATTTGATTGGGATCAAGGTAAAAAAAGTAAAAACTGAACTTGATGAGCAACAATTGGAACTACTGTGGAAACAATTTATGAAGCAATGGAAGAGAATTTATTTTTATGTTTTACATACTTTAAACTGATGACTCTCATTTACTTATTGGAACAATTTACTATTTTTACATTGTTATTTATTTAAGCATGTTTGTGATTTTAATTAATAACTTTTTTATCATTAGACAGCATAAACACAAAAAAAGAGTAGACAACATTAGGTCTACTCTTTTAACTTTGTTTCTTTTCCCTTAACTTCTTCATAATCTGGCGTTTTCTTATCAAGTCCCAAACGATCACCTTCTCCACTTCCCGGCATATCACTCATTTCCTCATACGAATCCCCAAGCTTTTCATAATAATAATAAAGTTTGCGATCTGTATCTATATAATAAGCTACTTGAATATACTTCCCGCCATCATAAACACCTATAATAGCATTGTCTCTGGTGATTTCTTTTGCATCCAGCCCATCTTTTTCACGATCTTTTTTTTCTTGATTAATTACATTATCAATCGCTTCATCATACTTATTCCCACCACAAGCACTTAGAACAACTATCATGATAAGACTAAGGAAAATAAAAATTCGTTTCAATGTCATGATTGCCTCCCTTTTTAATATTCAGTATATATAATCTATTCTTAATTTTCCATGCTTCATCCATTTCCTTTCACCTGTACATCATCAACCAGCCATTTATTATTTTGTTTTATCAAGGACGTTTGTATAATCAACGTTTGATTGGTTGTCACTGAATTTGCTGTGATGGCTACCACAACAACATTAAGAAACAACTCATGCGAATGATCAATCTTCTTCGAATAACTCTCCAATGACAACAATTCGCTTTTTACGCTCACTGTTTGCTTTTGATAACTTCTTGAAGGAAAAGCAAAAGCAAAACCTTTTTCAGTTGTAACTTTCCGAACTTTTTCATAGCGCTTATCTATATCAGTGTAATTAAAAAATGCTTCAAAAAATGCTCTATTTTCCGAAGCGCTTCTTTCATTCATCGTTTGACTCAATTCTTCTATTTTTTTCTTTTGTATTACATTTTGTTTATTCATTGATTCTATTTTTTCATTATAAGAATGTCCAGTAATCCCCTTAATAAAAAAAGTGTATACAATCAATAAAACGCCACAAGTCAGAACAACAATTAACTTATTCAACTGTTATCACTCCTTAATTATTAATTCTCCCGAATGAAACCAAATGTTCTCGCCAGTAACCAGATTTAAGATTAGAGTATTGAATTCCACTACCATTAGAGTTAAACATCCTGCCCTCACCTACATATATACCAACATGGGTAATATATTTACCTGCATATGTCCCCGTAAAAAAAACAAGATCGCCTGCTTTGGCATCTTGTTCATCAATCCGTTTCGACCTGTAATATTGTTCTTGCGCCGTTCTTGGCAAAAGAATTCCTGATTGTTTATAACTCCATTGAGTTAATCCACTACAGTCAAAACCGACACTTGGATTAGAGCCCCCCCAAACATATGGCTGCCCTTCATATTTCGAAGCTTCTTTCATGACTATTTCATACTCCTTTATCGAACCATTCACAAGTTTAAAATCATGATTTGAACTTTTCAGATAGTGCATTACATGATCAACATAATCAGGATCACCATATCGAGACCAACCCATTTTAACAGCCATCATATTACTAAAGGATTGAGCCACTTTTTTTGAATAGCCCCCTCGTTCCTTTGCATATCCGATAAAGCGATTCCCGAATAGTGATAGGTAGGG